>NZ_JBJNIO010000161.1:0-287 GCF_056324145.1 Wenzhouxiangella sp. YN1 | reverse complement strand
ATGTAACCGCGACCTACTTCAGCAGTCAACGTCAAACCGCCGGCGAACGAAGCGTAGGTCGGCGTTACATCGCCGACGGACAACGTCAGCGGGCCTGACCACGCATGCGCCACGTGTGTTCAAGGTTGAAATGTCGTCCGTCGCGGATGTAACCGCGACCTACTTCAGCAGTCAACGTCAAACCGCCGGCGAACGAAGCGTAGGTCGGCGTTACATCGCCGACGGACAACGTCAGCGGGCCTGACCACGCATGCGCCACGTGTGTTCAAGGTTGAAATGTCGTCCGT
>NZ_JBJNIO010000160.1:0-329 GCF_056324145.1 Wenzhouxiangella sp. YN1 | reverse complement strand
CGAGCGGGGTCTGCATCGCGATCTGGAGATCGCTCCTACGTCGCCGGTGGCGAACAGAACTAGAGGCAGCGGTCTCCAGGCCGCGCAAGGGCTGAGCACCCGCTCGGCATCGCGCTCTGGAGATCGCTCCTACGGCTCCGGTGGCGAACTGTTCTTGTGGGAGCGGTCTCCAGACCGCGATTGGGCTTCGAGCGGGGTCTGCATCGCGATCTGGAGATCGCTCCTACGTCGCCGGTGGCGAACAGAACTAGAGGCAGCGGTCTCCAGGCCGCGCAAGGGCTGAGCACCCGCTCGGCATCGCGCTCTGGAGATCGCTCCTACGGCTCCGG
>NZ_JBJNIO010000159.1:0-337 GCF_056324145.1 Wenzhouxiangella sp. YN1 | reverse complement strand
AGATAATTGGTCGCGGGCTAAACCTGCTGCTACGGTTTTGTGTAGTCGCGATTTCACATCGCGCAATGTGTATCTCGCTTAGGGGGAGTATTGAGGTGAGGGTGCTGGTCGCGGGGTAAACCCGCTGCTACGGTTATCCGTAGTCACGATTTTACATCGCGCAATGTGTACCTCGCTTAGGGTGAGTATCGCGGCAAGATAATTGGTCGCGGGCTAAACCTGCTGCTACGGTTTTGTGTAGTCGCGATTTCACATCGCGCAATGTGTATCTCGCTTAGGGGGAGTATTGAGGTGAGGGTGCTGGTCGCGGGGTAAACCCGCTGCTACGGTTATCCGT
>NZ_JBJNIO010000158.1:0-26678 GCF_056324145.1 Wenzhouxiangella sp. YN1 | reverse complement strand
AAGCCGCTGCCGATATCACGCCGCCGGGTCAGTCCTGACCCGGCGGCCGTCCCCCCATCGGCCGCGCGGGGCCGTTTCGGGGAGAAAAACACCGCGAATAAATCGAGATGATCGGGGCCCATCCAAACTCCCCCCGGGTTAGTCGCCGTGGATTTCTAGCCGCACCCGCCCGGCGCCGACGCCGGGCGGACGGCCGCCGGGTCAGGACTGACCCGGCGGCGTGATATCGGCAGCGGCTTCACCCACCGGAGCGATGGGTCCGGCCTCCAGCGGCGGGATCGGTTCTTCGGCCAGCTTGTGTTCAAGGTATTCCAGCGCCGCCTCGAGCTGGGCGTCGCCGCCGGTGGCGCTGGCGTGTGGCGGGTTGGCGACTTCGATATCGGGCGCGACGCCGCGGCCTTCGATGATCCAGTCGCCGGTCATGTCGAACTGGCCGGTTTCGGCGATGCGTGCCAGGCCGCCGTCGCGCAGGCGGTTGTTGTCCGACAGCCAGATGCCGGCGCCGGCGGTACGCTGGCCGATGACCGGTCCCAGGCCCAGCGACTTGACCGCGGCGGCGAAGGTCTCGCCATCGGAGTAGGTGAAGCGGTCGGCCAGCACCACCAGGTGGCCGCGGAAGGCCTGCTGCATGTTGGTGTACGGCGGGCCGTTCGGTCCCTGCCAGAAGGCCCAGGCCCGGCGCAGCAGCTTTTCGATCACCCAGCTGTCGATGTTGCCACCGCGGTTGCGGCGCACGTCGATGATCAGCGCGTCGCGGTCGTACTGGGCGTAGAAGTCGCGCACGAAACCGGCGAAGTCTGACGAGCCCATGGCATACAGATGCAGATAGCCGACCCGGCCGTCGCCGGCGGTCTGCACCCGCTCGGCGTTGGCGCGCAGCCAGTCGCGATAGCGCAGGCGGGTTTCGGTGCGCATGGAAACCGGCTCGACGATGCTGCGGTGGCCGCTCTTGCCGCGGGCGACATCGAGCAGCACCTGCTGGCCGGCCTGGCCGCGCAGTGCGCGCGCCACTTCGGCGCGGCTGGCCACGGGTGAGCCGTTGATGGCGACGATGACATCGCCATTGCGGATATCGACGCCCGGGCGCTCGAGCGGGCCCGCATTGCCGGGCAGCTCGGGGTCGCTGCGGTAGACATGCTCGATCACGACACCGTCTTTGCTGGCGGCAAGCCGGGCCCCCAGGCTGGACGGCTCGGGCGCGTCGCGGTCGCTGCGGTAATCGCCGCCGCGCACCTGGGAGTGCAGAATGCCCAGCTCGGCGATCATCTGGCCGAGCAGGTCATCGAGCTCGCGACGGTCGTTGACGCGATCGACCAGCGGCTGATAGCGCTCGCGAACCGCCGCCCAGTCCACGCCGCGCATGGCCGGGTCGAAGGAGAAGTGGCGGTGCATGTTCCAGGCATCGGCGAACATCTGTCGCCACTCCGCGACCGGCTCGATGCGCAGCGACCAGCCGTCGAGCGCGACCCGGGCCTCAGCGGTGTCTGTCGGCGCCTTCTCGCCGGCGGGCAGCAGCAGGATCTTGCCGATGCGCTGATTCTTGCCCGGCTTGATGACCATCAGCCGCTCGCCATCGGCGCTGAGCTGCATGGCCACCACGTCGTGCATCCAGGTCTTCGCCTCGTCTTCACCCGCTGCGATGGCCAGCGACCGGAGCGTGGCCCGGCGCTTTCCCGCCTCGCGCGCGAGAAGGTACAGCCGCTCGCGGCCGGCCTGCAGGCCGCTGTAGTTGCCGGGCGCAAGGGCCACCTCATGCAGGCGGTCTTCCAGATTGTCGAAGACGATATCGGGGCCGGCTTCAGCGGCTTCCGTTCCGTTGTCCTTGTCTTTGTCCTGCGCCTCGCGCGGCTCATTCGGGGCCAGCTCGTCGTCCGGTCGGAAGGGGAAGCGCAGCCCCGGCTGCAGGGCCAGCGCGTAGATGCCGGCGCGCTTGTCGAATTGGGCACCGGTGTTGCGGTCGCCCCAGGGCGAGCCGGGAGTCGGCGAGAAGTGGCGGTCGGAGATGAAGTACAACCACTTCCCGTCGCGCCCAAACGCCGGAGCGTAGCTGGCGTAGCGGTCCGAGGTCACTACGCGGATGGTCCGGGTGGCCGCTTCGGCCACGACCAGCTGGGCCATTGTGCGCGTGGTATCGGGGCGCGAGAAGGCCAGGTAGCGGCCGTCGGCCGACCAGTTCAAGTCGTCGTAGCTGTTGCCGCCGCCGTACTCGGCGGTGTCGAGCAGTTCGTTCCCGCCCGATTCGAGGTCGAGCAGCCACAGTCGGTCGTGTTTGTCCGCATGCGCCAGCCAGCGGCCGTTGGGCGAGGGCCAGAGCTGCTGGCGGTAGGCATTCTGATCGTCGACCAGTACGGCAGTATCCGGCGAGCCGTCGGCGGCAAATCGCCAGATTTCACTCTTGCCGTCGTGGTCGACAATGGCGAAGACGTGCTGGCCGTCGGCCGCCGGAACTGCGGCGCGGGCGCGGGCGTCGTCGGGCACGGCCAGGCGGATGCGGCGCAGCGATTCAGTGCCCGCCAGCCAGGCCTGGCCGCGCACGCTCAGCGCCACGCGCTCGCCTCCGGCATCCGGGTTGGCATCGCTGATCCATTTCAGCGGGTTTTCCAGATAGCGCGCGCGGCGCTGCAGAAAATCGGAACCCAGGCTGATATCGAGCTTGCGGTTTGCGCCGGCGGCGATGTCGTGGAGGTGAATATCGGCGCCGACCCGGTAGATGATCCGGCCGTCGTCGATGCGTGCCTCGCGCACTGCGAAGGGTTCGTGGGCGGTCAGCTTTTCAGGGTTGGTGCCGTCGGCATCCAGTCGCCAGAGATTCGCGCGTCCGTCGGCGTCGGCAATGACGTAGAGCCGGCCGTTCCACCACATCGGATGGCTGACGTTGGCGCCCCAGTTGGCGGCCAGGCGTTCGGCTTCATCTTCATTGTCGGTGCTCCAGCGCCAGAGTTGCGCCATGGCGCCGCCGCGATAGCCGTGGACGTGATCGCCTGAAACCGCCAGCCCGAAGCGGGTGAACCACAGGGTTCGGCCGGCGTCGTCAAAGGCGGCCTGGCGAGCGTCTGCCAGCGGCAGGGCTTCGTCCTTGCCGCTGGCGGGATCGATCGTTCTCAGGCTGCGGCCAAAGCCGGGCCCGACCACGTGTTCGGTGGCGTAGGCCACCCGCCCATCGGGGACGAAGCCGGCCGGCCAGACCCGGCTGCCGTCGAAGGTCAGGCGCTCTGGCTTGCCGCCGGCCATCGGCATGATATAGAGATCCGGGGCGCCGTCGTAGGAGGCGACAAAGGCGACCTGCGTGCCGTCGGGCGAGATGACGGGGCGGGATTCGGCGGCTGGATGGGTGGTCAGGCGCTGCGCGCGGCCGCCCTCGGCCGAAACCCGCCACAAGTCGCCCTCGGAGACGAAGACCACGGTGTCGCCGTGCAGTGCCGGATGGCGATAGTAGCCGTCCTGGGCCCAGGCCATGCTGGCGGCTGATAGCAGGGCGGCGGCAAGCAGCCAGAAAGAAAAGCGCATCGCTTCGGCTCCGATCGTGGGTCAGGGCATCGCATTGTAGCGAATACGCTGGCCGGGCCAGCCGGGGTTCGCGGCGGTGCGCCGTTCAGGTCTTGTCGAGCGCTTTCAGCCGGTAGAGCCAGTCCAGCGCCTCGCGCGGGCTGAGGTCGTCGGGGTGGACGTCGTCGAGCATCTCGCGCAGCGCATCGGAGCCGGAATCGAAAGGTTCAACGGCCTGTGATGGCGCGTGTCCGAACAGGCCCAGCTGCGGGCTGCTGCTGCCGGTGGCCTCGTTTTCGAGGCGGTCGAGGTGCTTTCTTGCCTGCGCGATGACCGCTTTGGGCACTCCGGCCAGGCGCGCGACCTGCAGACCGTAGCTCTGGCTGGCCGGGCCTTCGCGCACGGTGTGCAAGAACACGATCTCGTCGCCGTGTTCGCGCGCGTCCAGATGTACGTTGGCGATGCCTTCGTGGTCTTCGGCCAGGCGGGTGAGCTCGAAATAGTGCGTCGCGAACAGGCTCAGCGCCCGCAGGTTGAGCGCCAGCTCGGTGGCTACCGCCCAGGCCAGGGCCAGGCCGTCGAAGGTCGAGGTGCCGCGACCGATCTCGTCCATCAGCACCAGCGAGTGCTCGCTGGCGTTGTGCAGGATGTTGGCGGTCTCGACCATTTCCACCATGAAGGTGGAGCGCCCGCGGGTGAGGTCGTCGCCGGCGCCGATGCGCGAGAAGATGCGGTCGATCGGGCCGATGCGCGCGGACTTTGCCGGCACGAAGGAGCCGGCGTGGGCCAGGATGGTGATCAGGGCGGCCTGGCGCATGTAGGTGGATTTCCCGCCCATGTTGGGGCCGGTGATGACGAGCATGCGGCGCTCCGGATCCAGCCGGCAGTCGTTGGGCACGAAGGCGGCATCCTGCACCCGCTCGACCACCGGGTGGCGGCCTTCGATGATGTCGACGCCGGGCTGCTCGTCGAGTTCGGGCGCGTTGAGCTGGAGTGTTTCGGCGCGCTCGGCGAAAGTCGTCAGCACGTCGAGCGTGGCCAGCCCCGCGGCAATGATCGCCAGCCGGCCGTGCTCGCCGCCCAGGCGCTCGATGAGCTGGTCGTACAGCGCTTTCTCGCGGGCCAGGGCGCGCTCGCGCGCTGAGAGCACCTTGTCTTCGAAGGTTTTCAGCTCCTCGGTGATATAGCGCTCGGCGTTCTTGAGCGTCTGGCGGCGGCTGTATTCGGTCGGCACCTTGTCGGCGTGGGTCCTGCCGATCTCGATGTAGTAGCCGTGCACGCGGTTGAAGCCGACCTTGAGCGTCTGGACGCCGGTGCGCTCGCGCTCCTGCTGCTCGTAGCGCACCAGAAAATCGCCGGCGTTCTGGCTCAAGGCTCGCAGTTCGTCGAGCTCGGCGTCGTAGCCTTCGGCGATCACGCCGCCGTCGCGAATGACCATCGGCGGCTGCTCGATCACCGCTGAATCCAGCAGCTCGAATAGATCGGGGCAGGGCGCCAGGTCGTCGCGCAGTTCATCGAGCAGCGGCACCGAGACGCGTTCGAGCAGGTCGGCCAGCGTCGGCAGTCGTCCCAGGCCTTCGCGCAGCGTGGCCAGGTCGCGCGGGCGCGCCGACTTGAGCGCGATGCGGGTCAGCACGCGCTCGATATCGCCCAGGCCGGAGAGCTGTTCCTCGAGCTCGGGCTGGAGGTGTGCCGCCAGCAGCGCGGAAACGGCGCTGTGGCGCTCGCCCAGGCGGGTGCGATCGCGCAGGGGATGGGTAATCCAGCGCTTGAGCTTGCGGCTGCCCATGGGCGTGGCCGCGGTGTCCATCAATCCCACCAGGGTGTGTTCGGAACGCCCGTCGGGGTGCACGTCGATTTCGAGATGGCGGCGGGTGGCGGCATCGAGCACCAGGTGCTCGGCCGGCTGCAGCGCGCGCATGCCGGCAAGATGCGGCAGCTCGCCGGAGAGCATGTCGCGGGCATAGCCGAGCAGGGCGCCGGCGGCGCCGACCTCGGGGCCGCGACCGGCAATGCCGAAGCCCGACAGGTCCTGCACCCGGAACTGGCGGCACAGCTCGCGCTCGGCCGATTCGGCGTCGAAGGCCCAGGGCGGATGCTCGCGCACGGCCATGCCCTCGCGGCCGAACGATGCCGCTGCATTTTCCGGCAGCAAAGTCTCGGCCGGACGCAGGCGTTCGAGCTCGGCGTTGAGCTCGGCGGTCGATGCCAGCGCGCAGCAGCGCAGACGGCCCCCGGCCAGGTCCAGCCAGGCCAGGCCGTAGCCCTGTTTTTCGGGCAGGATGGCCGCCAGCAGGCGCTCGGCGCGATCCTCGAGCAGCGACTCTTCGGTAACGGTGCCCGGCGTGACGATGCGCACCACCTTGCGCTCGACCGGCCCCTTGGCCGCCTCGACATCGCCCACCTGTTCGCAGATCGCCACCGACTCGCCCTTTTTCAGCAGGCGGGCGAGATAGCCGTCGACGCTGTGATAGGGCACCCCGGCCATCGGGATGGGTTCACCGGCTGACTTGCCGCGATGGGTCAGGGTGATATCCAGCAGGCTCGCCGAGCGCCGGGCATCGTCATAGAACAGCTCGTAGAAGTCGCCCATGCGAAAGAACAGCAGAATGTCCGGATAGTCGGCCTTGATCCGGAGGTACTGCTGCATCAGGGGCGTGTGCTGGGTGCTCGTATCGGCCATTCGTTAGCAAGCTCTCACAAAGCAGGTCCACAGATGGACATTGATGTACACAGATAAAAAAAAACAGAAAACCGGAAGTCGAGAAGCGGTTTATCCTGCCCGACCGGTCTCAGGTGCTCTGAAGGAAAAGTTCTTATTATCCGTGTTTATCTGTGGACACAAGGTTTTCCAAAAGAAGCATTATAGAAGTCATGGCAACCCGACACGACGACGAAGCGCTTGCTCTTCTGGCCACCGCGCTGGCGGCCGAGCTGAAAATGCTCGGGCGTCGCCTGGTCACGGCCGAGTCCTGCACCGGCGGCTGGATCGCCAAGGTCTGCACCGATCTTCCGGGCAGCTCGGAGTGGTTCGAGCGCGGACTGGTGAGCTACGCCAACGAGGCCAAGACCGACCTGCTGGGCGTCAGGCCCGCCGATATCCACCGCTTTGGCGCGGTCAGCGAAGCGGTGGCAGCCGCCATGGCGCGCGGCGCCATCGAGCACAGTCGCGCTGATGTGGCCGTCGCGGTGACCGGCATTGCCGGGCCGGGCGGTGGCAGCCCGGACAAGCCCGTCGGCACGGTGTGTTTCGGCTGGGCGCTGCCCGGCGACATTGTCGAAACCGAGGTTCACCACCTGCGCGGCGATCGCGAAGAAGTGCGCCGGGCCAGCGTGGTCAGGGCACTGAAGGGTCTGCTCGAGCGCCTGGCGGGGTGATGTCCGAGGCGACGCGACGCCTGTTCTTCGCCCTGTGGCCCGACGAGGACACCCGCCACGGCATGCGCGCGCGTCGCGAGCTGCTCGGCCGCGTCAGCCGCCGGCGGGTACCGGATCACAATCTTCATCTGACGCTCGCCTTCCTCGGCGACCAGCCCGTCGATCGCCTGCCAAAGCTGCAGGCCGCGGCCGGCGACGTCGGTGGCGCCTCCTGCACCCTGGCGCTTGACCGCTTCGGCTGGTTCGCCCGCGCTCGGGTGCTGTGGCTGGGCGGCGAGGCGCCCGCGCCCCTGATCGATCTGCAAGCGGAGTTACAGCGGCGCATGCTCGAGCTGGGACTGCGGCTCGATGCGCGTCCGTTCCGACCGCATGTCACGCTGTTTCGCCAGGTCTCACGGCCACCGCCTCTGGTCGACCCCGAGCCCCTGGCCTGGCCGATCCGGGATTTCGTGCTGGTCGAGTCACTGCCGGGCGCGCCCTATCGCGTGGTGCAGCGCTGGCAGTTGCGCGCCTAACCCTCCACCACCCGAAGCGAAGGATTGCGAATCTCGAGCGTTCCGCCGGTCGACATGACCACCGAGATTTCAAGGCGGCTGACCGTCTCGGGCAGCTCGAATTCCAGGGCGTGACGCTGCCATTCGGGAATTCGGGCGTCGGCCGCCAGCGCCAGCCGCTCGGCCTGACTCCTGGGTGAGCCGACCAGGGCGCTGACCAGGGTGTGATCACCCTCGGTCTCTTGCCAGATGCGTACCACCAGGCCCGGCGGCTCGATCGGCCGGCCGTATTCCGAATCGTCGAGTTCGGCGCGAATATCCATCGAGAAGGCCATGCGCCGCCCAGCGAGGGCCTGCAGCGACTCGCGATCGATGTGCTGAGACACGCGCGACCAAGGCTCGTGGCCAACGCGTTCGATCCGCGCGGCGCCGTCGGCCAGGGTCAGCGTGTAGGAATCGGTGCTGGCGTGGTGGGCAAACTGCCAGGGGCGCGCCAGCCAGCCGGAATCATTCGCGAACGCAGGCGCTCGAACCAGGCCCGGGTCGTAGCGGTCGCTGCTGCAGGCAGAAAGCAGCGCGAGAGCAGCCAGCAGCGCGAGAGCAGGCGCCGCGCAGGATCGAAAAAAGACAGACATGCTCGCCATCGGTATACGGTTCGGGGCCGGGTGAGGCTGAATCTTACCCGTTTGTCCTGCCGGGCACAGCTGCACATCCTGATTCTCGGGTTTTGAGAACGCAGTCCTTATACTGGTGCCTGAGAGATAGCCGCGAATCCCTGTAGGAAAAGCCAGCGACGCGGGTGAACCACCGTGGTTCATGCTGTTGCTGTGAGATAATCCGGGCTGATCGCGGCAGCACCCGAACGAATGGAAAAGAGAGGACTTTATCGTGGATGACAATCGCAAGCGGGCACTGGCCGCGGCACTGGGCCAGATCGAGAAGCAGTACGGCAAGGGCGCGATCATGCGCATGGGGGACGACGCCGGGCGCAGGGATGTGCCGGTGGTCTCCACCGGGTCGCTGGGGCTGGACGTTGCGCTGGGTGTCGGCGGGCTGCCGCGCGGACGCGTCGTTGAAATTTACGGGCCGGAGTCTTCGGGCAAGA
Organism: Wenzhouxiangella sp. YN1; assembly: GCF_056324145.1. Lineage (NCBI taxonomy): Bacteria > Pseudomonadati > Pseudomonadota > Gammaproteobacteria > Chromatiales > Wenzhouxiangellaceae > Wenzhouxiangella > Wenzhouxiangella sp. YN1. The sequence continues at coordinate 18,215 of NZ_JBJNIO010000158.1, read as the reverse complement.
CCACGTTGACGCTGCACGCCGTGGCCGAGGCGCAGAAGGCCGGCGGCACGGCCGCCTTCGTCGACGCCGAGCACGCGCTGGACCCATCCTATGCCGAAAACCTGGGCGTCAACGTCGACGACCTGCTGGTCTCGCAGCCCGACACCGGCGAGCAGGCGCTGGAGATCACCGACATGCTGGTGCGCTCGGGTGCCGTCGATATCGTTGTGGTCGACTCGGTCGCCGCGCTCACGCCCAAGGCCGAGATCGAGGGCGAGATGGGCGACTCCCACGTCGGGCTCCAGGCGCGCCTGATGAGCCAGGCGCTGCGCAAGCTGACCGCCAACATCAAGCGCACCAACTGCATGGTCATCTTCATCAACCAGATCCGCATGAAGATCGGCGTGATGTTTGGCTCGCCCGAGACCACCACCGGCGGCAACGCGCTCAAGTTCTATTCGTCCGTGCGCCTCGACATTCGCCGCATCGGTGCAATCAAGCGCGGCGACGAGGCGGTCGGCAACGAAACCCGCGTGAAGGTGGTCAAGAACAAGATGGCGCCGCCGTTCCGGCAGGCCGTTTTCGAGATCCTCTACGGCGAGGGCATTTCGCGCGAGGGCGAGCTCATCGAGCTGGGCGTCGAGCATGGCCTGGTGAAGAAGTCCGGCGCCTGGTACAGCTACGGTGACGACCGCATCGGCCAGGGCAAGGAAAAGGTGCGCCAGTTTCTCAAGGACAACCCCGACATCGCTGCCGATATCGAACGCCAGCTGCGCGAGAAGCTGCTGCCGAAGACGGCCAACGCGACGACCGGCGAAGCCGAGGCCTCCGGCGAAGGGGCCGAGTCGAACGTCGGTTGACTCGAGAAGCGGACTTGACCGACGACGACGTCAACCCGGCCGAGCTTCGCGAGGCCGCGCTGCGCCTGCTGGCGCGGCGCGAGCACTCGCGCCTTGAGCTGGCCGGAAAGCTCGCCCGGCGCGGCTGGCCGGAGGCTGCAGTCGACGGTCTGATCGACGAACTGGCTGAAGAGAACCTGCAGTCCGACGAGCGCTTCGCGGAAAGCTACGTGCGCCAGCGCGTCGGCAAGGCCTACGGCCCGGTGCGCATCCGCGCCGAGCTTTCCGAGCGCGGCATCGATCGAAGCCAGGCCAGGTGGGCGCTCGAGGCCGAATCCCCCGACTGGTTCGCGATTGCCGCCGACTGGTACGAAAAACGCTACGGCCCCGAGCCGCCGGCCGACTTCAAGGAAAAATCCCGCCGCCAGCAGGCGCTGGCGCGGCGCGGCTTCGCCCACGAACATATCCGCGAATTGCTGGATTGATACCGCCGGGCGGGTGAATGATGCAGGCTGGCTGCCCTGCGGTGTGATCCGTGTCCGTGCCGGGGTAATATCGAGCCACACGGGAACCGGGAGGAGTCATTCAATGAACAGGTACACGCGCTTGAAGCTCGGCTTGTTGGCCATGGCCGCCGCACTCTTGTTGATGGTGGCGGGCTGTGACACCGCGCCATACATGGACGGGATCAAGAAAGACAGCGATCTGAAGGAAATGGGTCTGGAAGGCCCGGTCAAGTCCCTCCGGGTCAGGAAGTATCGCATCTCCCGGAACAGGAACACCGGTGAAATCATCAATTACGGGCTGTCGAAATCCGACGCCCGGAACCTGTCCTACCGCTTCAACGAGCACGGGAATATCAGCCAAAAGACGAGCTATACCGGCGACGATGAAATCAGCAGGCGCTGGACCTATGCCCATGATCAGAACAAGGGGCGAATCACTGAAATGGTTCATCAGGGAACGGGTGATGACCCCCTTTTCCGGAACGTGGACGTCTATGACAAGAATGGAAACCGGATCGAGCATCTGAGCTATTCGCAAGGGGACGACGATCCCTACAAGGAGACGTTCAAGTACGACGCGGACGGGAATCTCCTCGAGCAGATCGAGTACGTGAACAACGGCCCCTTGAAGACCTTCTACCGCCATGACGATCAAGGCAGATTGATCGAAAAGAGCCAGCGCATGGGCGACCAGCCGATGATGACCGAGACCTTCCAATACGATGACGCCGGGAACCTGGTCTCTTCGCGTCAGGAAGAAGGGCGTACCGTGCACGCGCAGTATGTCTTCGAAAAGAAGTACGAGGGCGGCAGGGAGACCGAACGCACGGTCTACAGGGACGGCGAACGGGCCAGCCGCTTCGTCTACAGCTACAACGAGCACGGGCATCGCGCCGAGTCCCGGGAGTACGACGCGGACAACCAGCTCGTCTCCGTGGAAAAGATCGACCATGAATACGATGATCACGGCAACTGGGTGAAAAAGATTCCCTCGGACCAGCGGGGCGCGCCGCGGTACCTGCTGGAGCGAGAAATCGAGTATTTTCCGCAGCTGGGGGGCTGAGGCGGAGAAACGGTCGCGACTGTCGCCGCAGCGACCCGCAGGAGAGCGCCGCGAAGCCGCCAACCCTCGCGATCGGACTGCGCGTGTGCCTGGCCGGCGACCGGCGGCTTGCCGTCGCCAGCCTTCTTCGGCTCCGGGCTGCTATTCTTTGTAGCCCGATGCAATCGTTGCGATTGCATCAGTAAACTATACGCCCGTTCCAAACACGTTCTTCCCGGACTCCTGATGCATACCACCGCCGAAATACGCCAGGCCTTTCTCGACTTCTTCGCCGACCGCGAGCACCGCATCGTGCCTTCCAGCCCGCTGGTGCCGGCCAATGATCCGACGCTTTTGTTCACCAACGCCGGGATGGTCCAGTTCAAGGACGTCTTCCTCGGCTCGGAGAAGCGCTCGTATACGCGCGCGACCTCGTCGCAGCGCTGCGTGCGTGCCGGCGGCAAACACAACGACCTGGAAAACGTCGGCTACACCGCCCGGCACCACACCTTCTTCGAGATGCTGGGCAACTTCAGCTTTGGCGACTACTTCAAGCGTGAGGCCATTGAATACACCTGGGCGTTTCTGACCGAGACCTGCGGCCTGCCGCCGGAGAAGCTGTGGGTGACGGTCTATGAGGACGACGACGAGGCGGCTGAAATCTGGCTCGATCACATCGGCGTCGATCCGGAGCGCTTTTCGCGCATCGGCGATGAGCCGGGGCGGAAGTTCGAAAGCGACAACTTCTGGGCCATGGGCGATACCGGCCCCTGCGGTCCGTGTTCGGAGGTCTTCTACGACCATGGCCCGGAAATACCCGGCGGCCCGCCGGGCACGCCCGAGGAAGATGGCGACCGCTACATCGAGGTCTGGAATCTGGTGTTCATGCAGTACGACCGTTCCGCCGACGGCAGCATGAGCCCGCTGCCGGCGCCGTCGGTGGATACCGGCATGGGGCTCGAGCGCCTGGCCGCCATTCTGCAGGGCGTGCACTCCAACTACGACATCGATCTGTTTCGCCATCTGATCGACGCCGCTGCCGCCCTGACCGGCACGCCGGATGGGCAGTCGGCCTCGCTGAAGGTGATTGCCGATCACATCCGCGCCTGCGCGTTTCTGATCGTCGACGGTGTGTTGCCGTCCAACGAGGGCCGCGGCTACGTGCTGCGTCGCATCATCCGCCGCGCCGTGCGCCACGGCTACAAGCTGGGCTGCAAGGACTTGTTCTTCGGTCGCATGGTCGCGCCGCTGGCCGAGGCAATGGGTCAAGCCTACCCGGAGCTGGCGAACCAGCGCGACTTTGTTGCCGAGGTGCTCGAGCGCGAGGAAAAGCGTTTTGGCGAAACCCTGGACCAGGGCATGAAACTGCTCGAGGGCGTGATTGCCGAGCTCGACGGCAGCGAAATCCCCGGCGAGGTTGCCTTCAAGCTCTACGATACCTACGGCTTTCCGGTCGACCTGACCCGCGATATCGCCCGCGAGCGCGAGCTGACCGTCGACGAGGACGGTTTCGAGCAGGCCATGAGCCTGCAGCGTGAGCGCGCGCGGGCGGCCGGCAAGTTCGCCGGCGCCGACGAGATGCCCGCCGAGCTGATCGCCGAGCTGCCGGCGACGCAGTTTCTCGGCCATGGACAGCATGCAATCGACGACGCCGAGGTGCTCGCCATTCTGGTCGATGGCCGACCGGCGGATTCGCTGGCCGCCGGCGATGAAGCCGTGCTGGTGCTCGATCGCACGCCCTTCTACGCCGAGTCGGGCGGGCAGGTCGGCGACACCGGCCGGCTCGAAGGCGAGGGCGGGCGGTTCGAAGTGAGCGATACGCGCAAGTTCGGCGGCGCCTTTCACGGGCACGTCGGCCGCCTGGCGGAAGGCGCACTACAGCTCGGCGATTGCCTGGCCGGGCAGATTGACTCGCAGCGCCGTGCTGACATTGTTCGCCATCACTCGGCAACGCATCTGCTGCATTCCGCCCTGCGCGTCGTGCTCGGCGATCACGTTCAGCAAAAGGGCTCGCTGGTTGCGCCCGAGCGGCTGCGCTTCGACTTTTCGCATCACGCGCCGGTCAGCGACGACGAGCTGGCCGCAATCGAGCGCCTGGTCAACCAGCAGATTCAGGCCAACGCCGAGGCCGAAATCCGGGAGATGCCCTTCGACGAGGCCATCGAAGCCGGCGCGCTGGCGTTTTTCGACGAAAAATACGGCGACGACGTGCGCGTGCTGCGCTTCGGTGATTTTTCGATGGAGCTGTGCGGCGGCACGCACGTCGATCGGGTGGGCGATATCGGCCTGTTCAAGATCGTCTCCGAGACCGGCATTTCCGCCGGCGTGCGCCGCATCGAGGCGGTGGCCGGCCGGGTCGCCGTCGAGTGGCTGCAGAACCTGGATCGCACGCTGCGCGCGGCTTCAAGCCAGCTCAAGACCGGCCCGGAGCAGCTTTCCGAGCGCATCGGCCAGCTGCTGGGTCGATCCCGGGAGCTGGAAAAGGAGCTCGAGCGGCTCAAGGGCAAGCTCGCCTCGGCGGCCGGCTCCGACCTGGCCTCGCAGGCGGTGGACGTCGAGGGTGTGAAGCTGATTGCCGCGCGTCTCGAAGGCGCCGACCCCAACGGCCTGCGCGATACCGTCGACCAGCTCAGGAACAAGCTCGGCTCGGGCGTGATCGTGCTCGGCACGGCCGCCGGCGGCGGCGTACGCCTGGTCGCCGGCGTCACCAAGGATCTCACCGGCAAGATCAAGGCCGGCGAGCTGGTCAACCACGTCGCCGGCCAGGTCGGCGGCAAGGGCGGCGGCCGACCGGATTTTGCGCAGGCGGGGGGGAGCGACGCGTCGGCTCTTCCCGCGGCGCTGGATTCGGTGGCGGAATGGTTGAGGGAGCGGTTGTAGTTTCGGGCAATGTTCGATTTACAAGCATCAATTCTGCAAACAAGAACCAATTCTCGAATTTCCAATGAACCAAACTGCAGCCCTGATCGCTGCCGGGGTATTGGTTCTGGTCATTGCAGATTGTTTGTGAATTGGAGTTTGGTACTTGGGCCTTGGGCCTTGGTACTCGGGCCTTGGTCAGAGCGTTGACCATCGGTACTGCGGCACGTAGGCCGCTCATGTATAATTCGCCCGCTACAAGGAGAGGTGGCAGAGTGGTTGAATGCGGCGGTCTCGAAAACCGTTAACGGGTTTATGCCCGTTCGAGGGTTCGAATCCCTCCCTCTCCGCCATACCCCTAAAGGAATCAGAGACTTAGAGTCTGATTCCTTTTTTTTACCCCATCCGTTCCACCAAACCAATAATGATGGGCGAATCCGGATTCCCTACAGACTGCGGAGTCACATTCGAATCAACCGAGACCGTCCGCACTTGACCAATATCAGGGCAGCCGCCGGACAGCCGTTTTGCATTTCAGTGCCCACTACATAGAATGCGAGTTAGAGAACATAGAGGGAATGCACGATGCGCGAGATACGGCATTTTGTGCGGGGCGCTTATCACGGTGGTCGGCAAAAAATTATTGACAAGCATGTCTTTGATGATTCCATTCTGTTTGTGGATCGTGAGCCGGAAAACAAACACGACTCAAATGCAATCGCCGTGTTTGTCTCAGACGATGAGTATCGAGACCACAAGATCGGATATATCGGGAAAGAACTTGCCCAAGAATTGGCTCCCCTGATAGACAATGGCCATGATGTGGTCGTGGCATGGCAGGAACCCGTAGATAACCCAGAAGGCACCGGTGTAAAGCTCTGTCTCCACGTTGCAGACTCACCCGCCGAAAAGCTGGAACCTCAGTTGGCCGAAGGCTCGCAGTACGCCGACTTGAAGTTTGCGGCGATTATCACGGTTGTCATCATGGCCGCTATTGGTGGTTTCGGTTGGTGGGTGATTTCGTCTATCCGAGACTTTTTCTCCTAGGAAATAGAGAGCCCATGAAGATTTCACAGGTATTGCTAGTGGTTATAGCCCTCGGAGTGGCGTTTTTCATGTTCGCGCCCGACGATAGAGTCGACGCAGTCCTAAACATATTCCAGAAAGAGTCGCCTCGGGATTTTCAGCGTGAGATAGCGGAGGAATGTTTCGACTTCTATCTGAGAGACTTCCGGCACCCAGATACCGCGGAAATGTTGGACTACAGATACACGGAAGGTGAAGTGTTCATCGAGGTTCGAGCGGATAACTCGTTTGGGGTTCCGTCTCGGACGAATCTAAGCTGTGTGCTGGATCATTCCGGGCAGTTCAGTGAAGGATTAACGTTGGCGAAAGATGTTCTCGGACGGACCAACGATTAGAGCTCAAACCCCACCGCCATTCCACCGTCAGCTGGGAGCCTCCCCGGTCCCCTCGGCAGCAATCACCATCTCCCGCCGCTTGCCCTTGATGTCGATAATGGATTCGATGTCATAGACCAGGCCGCGCCAGACGATGCGCCAGTCTCCAGGCCGGAGCGGGATGGTCCCCTGGTCCCCGCTGTCGCCTTCGACCTCGATATATCGGACGGTGAAGTTCACGGGGTCCACGAAACCCGCCGCGCCCGCAGCGTACCGGGTCCGCCCGACCGCGCCCTCGGCTTTCGCCCATAGGTCCTGCCGGTCCTGCCATTCGTCCGTCCCGATGCCCGTGTTCGGGTCCGTGGTCGTGTACTTCTGTTGCAGCGTGATTCGCTGATTCAGTTCTTGCGGATTGAAGGTCATACGAAAACCAGTCCTCGAGATTGATAGATGTCGGGTTTGTCCTCTTCGGCCACCATGTAGCGGCCCAGCGCCATGCAGGCGGAGACCACGCCGTCGATTTTCTCTTTCGACTTCGCCTTGTCCGGCTTGATGTTCCCCGCCGGGTCTTGAGTGACGGTGACGTTCGAGACCATCCAGCGGAGAACCGGGTGGCCGTCATGGAGCAGTTCGTTTCCGAGAACGCGCCGCTCGAGTTCCTTTGCAGGCCCGGACATGGACGCGAAGCCCTGGCCGAAGCCCACCATCTCGAATCCGTCCCCGGACAGCTGGGTCGCCAGCTGGGTCGCGTTCCAGCGGTCGACGGCAATCTCCCGGACGCGGTAGGTCTCGGCAATCTCCAGGATGTCCGCCCGGATGGCGTCATAGTCGGTGACAGCGCCTTCCGTGAGCCGGATATGCCCCGCCTTGGCCCATACGTCATAGGGGACCCGATCCCGCTTCACGCGGTCCTGTAGCCGCTCCCTCGGCAGCCAGAAGTAAGGGACCAGCACCATCCGCGATTCGACCGGGAACGCCAGGACAAACGCCGTCAGGTCCGTCGTGGCCGCAAGGTCGAGACCGGCGAAACAGTCCCGGCTTTTCAGGTCCGGGAGTTCGCCCTGGCAGGCGTCCCAGGAATCCATGGACAGCCAGCGCGAATCCTGTTCGGTCCATTGGTTGAGCAGCAGCCGCCGGAAGGTGTTCTCATAGGACGGGAGCGCCTTTGCTTTCTCGCATTCCTGTTCGATGTACTCGCGTTTGATGCTCACGCCCAGGCCGGGGTGTGCCTTCGCCCAGGTCTCCGGGTCTTTCCAGTCATCCTCCGGACCGGCTTCATACAGGACCGGAAGGAACGTCTCGTCTTCGATGATGCCGTCCCGAACCTTGACCGCGTAGTCGTAGAGCTCATAGCACAGCGAATGCTTGTCGTATCCCGCCGTGGTGGTGATGACCGTGAGCGGTTGCCGCCGTGCGCCCGTGGAAGTGACCAGGGTGTCGTAGAGTTCCCGGTTCGGCCAGCAGTGCAGTTCGTCGGCTCCGATGAATGAGCAGTTGAGCCCGTGCTTTGTGTAGGCGTCCGACGATAGGACCCGGTAACTGGAGCCCGTCTCGGAGACCATGATGGACCGCTTGAAGGTCTCCGCCCTGGAATCCAGTTCCGGCTCCATTTCGACCATCTGCTTTGCCGTCTCGAAACACAGCGCCGCCTGTTCCCGATCCGCCGCCGCGTTGACTACCTGAGCGCCCGGTTCGCCGTCGCAGTAGAGCGCATAGAGAGCGAGCCCAGCGGCAAGCGATGTCTTCCCGGCCTTGCGCGGGATGAAGATGAAGGCGGTCCGATAGCGCCGGGTCCCGTCCTGTCGCTTCCAGCCGAACAGCGGTCGGACGATTTCGTCGGCTTGCCAGTCGGAGAGAACAAACGGCTCCCCGCGCCATTCCCCGGTGGTGTGCCGGAGACATTCAGCGAAGAACGCGACCGCCCGGTCCGCCGCGTCCTGGTCGAACCAGAACTTATCCGAAGAATCGGGATTTGCCATCGGCATTCCCTCGCTTCGGTGCGATGATGCGAGACGCAGCGGACGGGGTGAATCCGAACTCCCCGGCCAGGCTGGTCATTCTCGAGACTTGCGCCATCGGTGGCATCTTGCCTTCGGCCCGCTTGGCCCGGTAGTCGGCTACCAGGTCGCAGTAGACGGCCAGAAGGTCCCGGTTTACCTGAGTGAGCAGACCGTTCGCGTCCAGGTTCTCGGAGAGCCGTTCCCAGATTGCCGTGGCTTCGTCGGAGAGCCATTCCGGAGCCGCAAGGTCTCCCTCGGAATACACGGGCTCCTGGTCGTTTAGAGCCCGCTTTCCGGGGTTCCCGGAGACGACTTTCAGGCTTGTCGGCTTCGGTTTACGTCCGGTCACGGGAACTCCTTTCGCGGTCATGCGTGATTCGGGGGCGGCGCGTATCTTGGCGCGTCAGCTGCTGGCGATTTTGCTTCCAGGTGCGGGCCGAATGACACGGCTTGCAGAGTGCATCCAGGTTCGACGGAAGGTTGTTCGCCGTGTTGCCGTCGACGTGGTCGACCTCATTGGCCGGAGCCCCGCAGTCCCGGCACAAGGGATGGCGCTCGAGTACCGCCTTCCGAATCTTTCTCCATTGCGCGGAGTTGGTCGGCAGGAACCGGCCAGCCTGTCGCCGCCGGACCTGTTCGTTCGTCTCCGACCTGGCAAGCGGTCGCCGGGGACTATGCTGTTTCAGTGGTCCCGGCATTGTCGATGCCCTCCACGGTCGGCAGGTTCTCCAGGCGTCTCGCCTCGGAGCGGAGCAGCCAGCCCGCCTCGATGCCCGACTTGTAGAACTCCGCCCGGTTGGTGCTATCGCCTCGGAGCAGTCCGTCCAGGGAATGCTCGGCAAAGTACCGCTGTCGGGCGATGGGTCCTAGCAGGGAGCGGGAGATGGCTTGCTCCCACATGACCAGGTGACGTTTCAGGGTATGGATAACGAAGTGTCTGGCCGTCTCGCTGGTGTTCGAGTAGTTCCCATGCGTCAGGTCCCCGGCCATCGTCGGCGGAACCCGGAAGATGCGGCAGACTTGTTCGACGGAGAACTTCATGGCGGCCAGCCATTCGGCATCCTCGAGCGTCATGGACATTTGCTTGTATTCCAGTCCGTTCTCCAGGATGGCCGTCTTCCCCGCGTTGTCCGCGCCCTGGAACTGTGACTGCCAGGACTCGCTGAGACGCTTTAGGGATTCGTCCGTCATCTGGTGCGGAGTCTGTAGCACGCCCGACAGCCTGGTCCCGTTGGCGAACGTCCTGGCCCCGTGGTCCTGTTGGCTGATAGCCAGGCCCAGGGTCTCGCGTGCGATGCGGATTCGGCTTCGTCCGGTGATGCCGTTCTCGGTCCGGTCTTTCAGGTGGAACATTTCCTCCTGGAGCAGCCGCCGGACCCGCCCGTCATCGTCTGCCACGTCGTAGGCAATCCGCCCGTTTCGCAGTTTCAGGACGGTCACGCGGTCCGGGTGAATCGGGGTCAGCCCGACCACATTGGCCTGGCCGTCCCATTCGATTTCGGCATATCCGTTCCCGCGCAACAGGACCGCCGCTTGCATCTGCTCCCGGAACTCCAGGGAAGTCTGAGCCGGATTCGGTCGGTCATGGAGTATTTGGTGGAGCGGATGTTCTCCAGCCCGCTCCCGGTCCCCGTTCTCGCCTCTGCGGTAGAGCATCAGGGGAAGGGACGCGACCGACTCGGAGATGGCCTGGACGCAGGCGAAACATGCGGAGATGGACTCGGCATTGTCTGGCGTCACGATGGCCCCGGACCGGCTCCAAGGGGGAACCAGTTCCGGATGGGAAACCGTTTCGGAACGCTTCTCGAACAGTTTCTGGAACCATTTCATCGGCAGGTCTCCAGCCAGGCTTTCCTGGTGTCTAGGGTCGCGACCGGGATGGTCGGCATGGACCGCTTCGCGACCGTGGTGTCGGAGTAAGCCGGAGTCGGAGTGATGGTGATTTCCCGAAGGTCGACCTCTACCAGTTCCCGGTGCATCCGCCCGCCGCGCATTTCCCAGTGGTCCCCGCCTTCAGGGGTCAGGAATGCGAAGGAACATCCGGCCACGTCCCCGCGTTCGACCAGGACGGCCAGGTCTCGCCCGATGGTGGTGTCGGGAAGGTCGACCTCGAACTCCAGGCCCTTCGAGTCCTGAGTCAGTCGCAGGGTGCCGGACCCGCAGCGCCCCAGGACGGAGCGCCGTTCGTGGTCATACAGGGCGAAGATGCCGTCCGGTTTCTCCAGGGACTTCGTGAAGGCCCCGGAGCGGACCGTCTCGGAGAACTCCCCAAGGTCCGCCGGTCGACCGAAGACCGCCGCATATCCGGCCAGGACTCCGGGCGACGAATTGCGAACGCTACTCGCCGCCCGGATCTCCAGTTCAGCTGACCTGTGCATCGTCGGCCACCACGAAGCTTTCGGGGTGTCGAACTGCCACGTCCGCCGTCAGCATTGCTCGGACCTGAACGTTGCCCTTCGAGTAGGCCGTCGATTCGTAGGGGTTGACCAGAAGGTCGAAGGCGGACCAGTACCCGATGAGCAGGTCGGACCATTTGCCGAAGATGGCCGTTGCGGTGTCGGGACTGCCCGCTACCTTCGGAACCAGGGTCGAACTGGTCAGGGGGTAGCCTGCCAGCTGTCCCGCGCCTTCCATCAAGTAGCCCGCGCCCGCGTCTCCGGTTTCCTTGAGCGTCGAGCGGAGCAGCCGGACCACGCTGGGATGGGTCAGCCAGGCCGTGCCGTTGTTGTCGGCTTCTTCGATGGCCTCGATGATTTCCAGGACTTCCGCCCAGCTGGGAGTGGCAAGCGTTCCGGACAGGGTGCCGGTGATGGTGGTGATGCCTTCCGGTTCGTCTCCGCCCGCGCCGGAAATGGCCGCTTGGTCGATGGCTTCGGCCAGAATCCCGGCGAAGTCGTTTCGGACCAGCTGTTCGATGTCCGGCGAAGACTGGAGCAGCATGTTTCGGGAAAACTCGGTCAGCGCCCCGCAATGCTTCGGAGTCAGCTGGACTTTCTCGAACTGGTGGTCCGAAGCAGAGAGACCGGAGTTCTCGGCTACCCAGGCTGCGGTGGCCGATTCCTTCAGCTTGGGGATGTCGACGTTGCCGCGAAGGTTGGACAGGACCGTCGCACCCAGGCCCCGGATTCGCAGAGCAGCCCGCAGCCGGTCAATGAAAAGGTCGCCACGGTGATCGGTGGAGACGATGTTCGAGCCCGGACCGCCCGCCGGAGCGTCGGTGGTGAGAACACGTTCCTCGAAGATTTCCATCGGAACCGCGATGCCGTCGAACTGGCGGCCGGTGCGCCGCGCGATTTCTTGGGAGATTTCGCGCTCCCGGCCCGCGTCCACGTCCGCGCCCAGCTGGGAAGCAATCGCTCGGGTGATGGAAAACTTTCTGCATTCGGTGTCGAAGTTCTTATCCCCGGTGCCGGAGACCGCCTGGCCGGACATGGCCCGTTCCTGGTCGGCCAGGAATTGCGCTCGCTGTTCCTGCTCCTCCAGGTGGGAGACCTTGCCCTTCAGTTCCTCGAACTTCTTGGATTCGGCTTCGGACAGGGACCGTTGTTCCTCGTCCGCCTTCTTGAGCAAGGCCCGCATATCGGCCACGGCAGCCGAGCGGGTCTCGCGGATTGCATTCAGATTCATTGAAATTTGCCTCACGCTCTTGACGTATGTAATATTATAACATAACATAATGGGTGAGAGCGGACAGACCTCCCGTTCTCGATGGCTTGTACGTCAGTCATTCCTCTCGTGGGTTAGGAAGCCCCGACCTGGACGCCACCACCAGGCCGGGGTTCTCTTTCTTGCAGGCTTAAGGAGCTTCTTAAGAAGGGTTCGAGTAGCGTTCCCAGAGGACTCTAAGAAGATTCCCAAAACGGTGCCTGAAAGGCACCCGCTGATACTTCCCCTGAGGCATTGATGGTGCCTTGGCAGAGCCTTTACCGTGCCTTTAGAGTGCGTTGAGTAGCTTTGATTAGCCTTGATGTCTTCCCAATGGAAGTTCAGCGGCCAATCTCATCGGATTTCATACTTCCGTAACTGCTCGGCTTTCATGTTCGTGTAAGCCTTCCACCATTCGCCGGTCAGCTTCGTGTGTGCTCGGTACTTGGTGCGAAAGATGCCCACGACTTCCGGTTCGGCTTGGTGCTGATAAGTGGGAAATACAAACTCCGCGTCCGCGTATTCAACAGACCCAAGCTCGTGCTCCTCTGTCCAGGCATAGCTGGCGTCTTGGACTTCCTCATCAAGCGGGAACAGAAGCTCTCCATTCTTCTCAGCCGCATACCAACACGTTTCTATTAGCCCAATTCGCTCGAGGATGGAAAGTCGTCGCCAGAATCCCTTGGGATCATCTCTAAATCCTTCAGTTAGTGGATTGCCCCAGGAAAATCGTCGGTACTCGCCCCGGTGACCAGCCCACACATGGAACTCACGATTATCTGTGAGGAACTCTGCCGTGCCCTCCGCCCAAAGCCACTCTCGTCGGATTCCGTGTTCTTGCGCTAAGTTTTGGTACTGGTAGAAGCGTATGAGCAGCCCAAGTACTTCCGCGTCCTGCGTCTCGCGAATCCGTGTTAGTGGTGGTCGCCTTTCACTGCCTTGGATTCCATCAACCAGGCTGTTCGGGAGATAGATGTTCTCGAGTTCTGGCCCGGCTAGAGTCAGTGGCGGCCAAGACCGCTCTTTCTTCTGCTTCGGGATTTCGACCAAACCGACTTCCGCAAGTTTGTCTATCGCCTCTTGTGCACTGCTCCAGCGAATGCCGCAAGCTTTCTGGATAGACTTTGCCCGCCACTTTGTTGTGGTGTGGTCCGGACCTGTTCCTCGCGCCATTACTAAATAGGCCAAGGCGGGGTAGAGCCCAAGCTCCAGCGCCCGCTCGAAGTTGTCGGACCCTATAACAAACAGTCCCTGTTTCTTCGGCGCGGAGTCCGCACCGTTTCCATTCTCTGCCACCATGATTTGAGCCTCCGGTTATGCCGCTCGGAAGCCCGAGTCGTAACGAAAGGGTCGGAGCAATGCCAGCGCCCGTTCGGTCAAAAGCTCAGGCTGTTCGGCCAGCGCGTCGACCTTCGCTTGTGTGAGCATGATGAGCCCGCGCTCCACTAGCTCCGGAAGGTGCGACCAGGCCCCGGTGGTGTATTCGATGCGGACGTTCCCGTCCCATTGAGCAAGCGCCGGAAAGGTCGCTCCCAATGCGCGATAGAGGAAGTCTTCTTGCAGGGTGTACTTACTGACATCCAGCGTTTGCCACGCGCCATCGGTGTCGAGATATTCGACCTTATCGACGCTGTCGACGGGTCCCCGTGGCAGTCGGAGCGGTTGTGTCCAGAAGTCGTCTCGGGTCAGTCGCCACGCTTGTCCCGTGAAGCTTCGGCCCGTGTACTCCTCGGCCTGGCCTCTCGCAGCCGACAGCGCCGCCTCAAGTTCATTGTCGAGCGCGTTGTCGTCGATGCGGAGCGCCAGCTTTAGCTCCGTCAGGGTGACGGGTTCGGTGGTGGGTGCGGTGATCTGGGTAATCATCAGGCAGCCCTCCGATTGCTCTCATGCTGTCGGATGAGTTCCAGGTCGTGCCTGAATTGTTTACCAATGCGGACGGGGGGTGGGATGAGCCTCTGTTGGATTTGCCTGTAAACGGTGTTTACGTGGACGCCCCAGCGGTTCGCGAGCTCCCTAGTGGAAATGTATTTCGGCATTTTTGCCTCCTACAAATATCGTGTGTCATTTAGTTTTTCCTCCCGTTTTGCGTGAGTCTCAATTTTAACTTAGTTTCGCCACCAATTCAACCTAATTGGCACTATATCTTGTGTCTCGTCACGCTAAGAAAACACAATATCTAGTGATTCACCCAACCTTTGCTCTATGAGTCGACTTCCGTATCGGTTCCACGTCCGCGCCCGCCGGTGGCGAGACCAAATAACGCTCCCAATCCGCCATCAGCCGCGCTCGCTTTTCGAGTAGCTGGCCCCGCCTGTAGGCACGCTCCGTGGCATTCGGGATCGTGTGCGCCAGCGCCTGCTCCGCGACTTCGTGCGCGTAGCTGGTCCGCTCCGAAGTCCAGTCTCGGAAGGTAGAGCGCAGGCCGTGGACAGTCTCGCTTCTGCCGATTGCCTTGAGAACGCGGGACAGCGCCTCCGGGGTTAGGACCTTTCCACGTGGAGACGGAAAGACCAGGCCCTCTCGATGTTCGAGACCTTCGAGCAAATTGACCGCCTTGTCTGTGAGCGGGACAACGTGTTCCTTCCCGGCCTTCATGCGCTCCGCCGGAATTGTCCAGGTCTGCGCCTGAAAGTCTATCTCCGCCCATGTTGTGCCTCGGACTTCGCCGGACCGTGCCGCCGTCAGGAACAGGAACTCGAGCGCACGAGCCGCGATGCCATGCCGGTCGCGAAGTGCCTGGAAGGCGACAGGCGCTTCTTCAATGGGGACCGCCGCGAAGTGCCGGACGTTTTTCAGCTTCGTCGGTTTCGGGAGTACCTTGTCGAGATTGTTCTTCCACGCCGCCGGGTTCGGCCCTTCCCTGAATCCGGAGACCGTGGCCCAGGCAAGAACTGATTCGATGCGCCCTCGAACTCGGGTGGCCGTCTCCGTCTTGTCCGTCCATATCGGTTCCAGTACCTGGACGATATGCGCGAGTTCGATGTCGGAGATGTCCAGGTCCCCGATGGCGGGGAAAGCGTAGGTTTCGAGCGTCCGCCTCCATTGCGACAGATGCTTCTGGTTCTTGAACTCGTCTCCCTTGTGGCGCAGGAACCGCCGGGTTGCATCCGCGAACGTGACGCGCTTGGCCTCCGCCGCCCGCAGTGCCTCGATGGCCGCCTTCTGCTCCCGGATGGGGTCCTTACCCTCCCGCGCCAGTTTCCGCGCTTTCCTGGCAGCTTCCCGCGCTTCTGCGAGCGGCACGTCCGGGAAGCCTCCGAGTCCCATGTGTCGCCGCTTGCCCGCCACCATGAGCCGCAGCACCCAGGACCGCGCCCCGGTATCCTTCACATAGAGATACAGGCCCGCAGGATTCCCAACCGCGTGTTTTCCTGGTTCGGTCAGATTGCGGACGGCGGCGGGCGAAAGTTCTTCGGCTTTTCTCGGCATGACGTTACCCCATTGGTTCCACCAAAAAGCGTGTAAACCGATGGTAACTCATGGTGAGCGTTAGTGACAGCGAATCGGCCAGAAAGCCCGATATTCCAGGCTCTCGCGGTGCAAATGGTGACTAATGGGTTGTATTGGTGGCCGGACTCTGGCAGACTCCCTCTCCGCCACCTGCACAAGCTGAAATCCACACCCGAAAGATGGCGCCACCGGGTCCGAGTCACGAAGAGGCGGGCCCCGGCCCCGCAGTATATGTCTGATCAGTTTTCATGAAACCCACCAAGTGCGCCGTCATCGGGGTTGGCTATCTCGGGCGTTTCCACGCCCGGAAGTACGCTGGCCTCGACAACGCCGAGCTGGTGGCTGTGGTCGACATCGACGAGCAGGCTGCGCGCCGCTCAGCCGAGGATTGCGACTGCCGGGCACTGCTCGATTATCGCGATGTGATCGGAGAAGTCGATGCCGTCTCCATTGCCGTGCCCACGCGGCGTCACTACGACATCGCGCGTGATTTTCTCGATGCTGGTGTGCATGTTCTGCTGGAAAAGCCCATTGCGAGCACGCTTGAGGAGGCCCGGGCGCTGACCCGACTGGCGGCCGAACGGGAGCTGGTCTTCCAGATCGGGCATCTCGAGCGCTTCAACGCTGCTTTCCTCGATCTCGGCGGATTCGAACTCAACCCGCTGTTCATTGAATCTCACCGGGTAGCGCCGTTCAAGCCACGCGGCACCGATGTCAACGTGGTGCTTGATCTGATGATCCACGACATCGATCTGATTCTGGGCATGGTTCAAAGCCCGGTCGCCTCGCTGGCCGCCAGCGGCACGCCGGTGCTGGCCGAAGAGCTCGATATCGTCAATGCACGCCTGGAGTTCGAGAACGGCTGTGTAGCCAATGTGACTTCCAGCCGGGTGAGCGTCAAATCCGAACGGCGCATGCGCATTTTTCAGCCCGAGGCCTATATTTCCATCGATTTCCAGAACTGTCGGCTGGCGGTGCATCGTATCGGCGACCGGGAGATGTTCCCCGGGGTGCCGGAAATCCTGCGCGAGGAGTCGTCTTTCGAGCAGAACGATGCGCTGCTGCTTGAAATCGAGTCTTTCGTTTCTGCGGTTCGCGACGGCGCGCCGGTGGTGGTGACCGGCGAAGACGGCCTGCGTGCGCTGGAGACCGCCATGCACATCACTGCGATGATCGAATCCGAAACCCGAGCCCGGAAAGTGCGTTTGGCATGAAGCCGATTCCGATGGTCGACCTGGGCGTTCAGTACGAGCGGCTGCGCGCACAACTTGATGCCGCCGTGGCGGAGGTCATGGCGGCTACGCGCTATATTCTGGGCCCCAACGTGCAGGCTCTGGAGGCCGAGCTGGCGGAGTTTCTCGGTGTGCGCCACGCGATCGGCTGCGCCTCCGGCACGGATGCCCTGCACCTGTCCCTGCGTGCCGCCGGTATCGGGCCGGGTGATGAGGTGATCACCACGCCGTTTACCTTCATCGCCACGGCCGAGGCGATCCGCTACTGCGGTGCCGAACCGGTGTTTGTCGACATTGATCCGCGCAGCTTCAATATCGATCCTGAAGGCGTTGCCGAGGCGGTGTCCGCGCGCACCCGGGCCATCCTGCCGGTGCATCTGTTCGGGCAGCCGGCCGACATGGACGCGCTCTCGGCGATTGCCGACAAGTACAAGCTGTTCATGATCGAGGACTGCGCGCAGAGTTTCGGCGCCTCGCTTTCCGGGCGCCAGACGGGCAGCATCGGTCTGGCCGGCGCCTTCAGTTTCTTTCCGAGCAAGAATCTCGGCGCCTTCGGTGATGGCGGGCTGATCACCACCAGCGACGCAGCGCTGGCCGACGAGGTCCGGATGCTGCGCAACCACGGTCGCCGGGTGGATGGCTACCAGCACGAGGTGGTGGGCTACAACAGCCGCCTCGATGAGCTTCAGGCCGCCATTCTGCGCGTCAAGCTCGGCCACGTCGACGAGTTCAATCGCCAGCGTCAGCGGGTGGCGGCAGGTTACCGCGAGCTTCTGGCAGACAGCGGGGTCGAGCTGCCCTTCGAGGATGGTTTCGGGCAGCACGTCTACCACCAGTTTACCGTTCTGGTTCCGGAAGGACGCCGCGAGGCGCTCCAGGCTGCCTTGCGCGAGGCCGACATTGCCAGCGCCGTCTACTACCCGACGCCGCTGCATCGCCAGCCGGCGTTTTCCAGCTACAGCCGCCCCGGTTCCCTGAGCCATAGCGAGTCGATTGCTGAGCGCTGCCTGTCCCTGCCGATCTTCCCGGAAATGACCGAAGCTCAGATCGAGCGCGTTGCAAAGGTTGTGAAGTGTGAAGTGTGAAGTGTGAAGTGTGAAGATCGTTGCGACGATTTTGATGTGTCAACCCAAAGTAGAAATGTCCCCTTTTCTCCAAAGTAGAAATGTCCCCTTCGTTTTCATGTGATGCGGTCGGGGTAGGCTCGCTTCCAGGGGTGGTCGGGTGGTGGTTTGTAGGCAGGCTTTGCGGCTTGCTGCTGTC
>NZ_JBJNIO010000157.1:0-163989 GCF_056324145.1 Wenzhouxiangella sp. YN1 | reverse complement strand
CGTGGATTTCTAGCCGCAACCGCCCTGCGCCGACGCAGGGCGGACGGGCGCCGCGGCAGGACTGAACCCGCGGCGGGGTTTAGGCAGCGGCGGCACCCACCCGCGCCCGGGGGGCGGCCGCCCCCCGCGCGCGGGTGGGTTCCGCCGCGCCCCAAAACCCGCCGGGGGCTCAGCCCGCCCCGGGCGCCCGTCCGCCCTGCGTCGGCGCAGGGCGGTTGCGGCTAGAAATCCACGTCGAATACTGCGTCTTCATCGTCGCGCTGCATAACGCCGACCTTGTACTGCGCGGTATCCTCTTCCTGATTGGAAGCCTGGATCTTGCTCATGTCCAGCCAGTTTTCCATGTACTTGAGCGGGTTTTCATGAACCAGGGGGAAACTCACTTCCGCTTCAAGACCAAGGAATGACGCCACGTCCGTGGCCGCGAAGTAGACCCAGTCGAGCATCATTTCACAGGTGATGCCGGTCAACTCGCGGCCTTCCGAAAAAGCGTAGCGTGTCCACTCAGCCTCACTTCGAGTGACCTCCTCGATGATGGCCACGATGCGCTCGCGGCACTGTTCGAAAGCGGTGCGCCCGCGCTCGGTCCTGTAGAGCGCCCGCAGCACCTCCTTGCCATAGGTCACGTGCACCTCGAACTCATCCTGGGCGATCTTCTGTATTGCCTTGCCGATGGGCTGGAACAGACCGGTGCCTTCGCAGATGCCGAATGTAACGGCAAACGAAGCCATGAACTGAATACGCTCCATGCACAAAAGACCGACAATGAACAGGTAGACGGCATTGAAGGTTTCCTGGTTGTTCGGCCGGGCGCCGCGGGCGTAGTCGTAGCTGACCTGCCAGGCCTCATCGAAGACTTCGGTTACGACCTTGAGCCGCGCCATGGCCTCCTGAACCGCCAGGATGTCATCGAGAATCTCGTCGGGATCGTCGAAGCTGTTGCGCACGATCTCGGAATACGTGGCCGCATGCACGATTTCATTGCGGGTGATTTCCAGCCAGCCTGCCCAGGCCTCGCTGCTGGTACAAACCGGCCCGAGCACCCCGGCAATGGAGCGCGCGGCCACGCTGTCGGCTTCCCACTGCCAGGCCAGGGTCTTGACCATCATGTCCCAGGTGGTCTTGTCACAGGTCTTGAACTGCACGTTGCAGGGCGCGTAGTCAAACTCGTTTTCGTCCCAGTCCTGAGACTTGAGCGTCTTGTAAAGCTTCCACAGCTCCGGGTAGGACTTGTTGATGGTATCGAACAGCCCGGGCGCTTCGCCGAGAAGGATCTCCGGCTTTGCGTAGTCAGTCTTTTCGGTGTTGAAGATCTTGTCTGGCAACACGGTAGTCATCAATTAAACTCCTCGAACTTGATGTGACCTGATCGGCTTCGCCGAGCAGGAAAAAATACGAACAAACAACAAGCGCGGCACTGCCGTTACAGCGTGCAGCTGTCACAACCGTTTGTGTCTTCGGCATCGGTCATGCTGCCGGCGTTGGCAATGGACTTGTCGGAGGCCACGTTCGAGTTGTAGTAGTAGCGCGTCTTCAGGCCATACTTGAACATCGCCAGATAGTGCGAGAGCAATTCGCTGCTGCTGACCTTGCTGTCGTCGGCAATCCGCCGCCACAAGTCGGCCGAGATGGCCTGATCGGTAAACTTCTGAAACACGGCATAAGCCTTGATCATGTCGATCTCGGCAATATCCCAGGCCGATTGATAAGCCACCTGCGGGTCGTCGCTGTCCGGTGCCGCCCAGCGCACCGTCACGCTGCCGTCGGTCTTGCCGAGTACCACATCACGCACCGGGTAGATCGAGTTGGGCTGGCCCAGCGCTTTGGAAGACGATTCACCCGGCATGAAAGCCACCAGGCAGGAGTGACCAATGCCGCCGTTGGCGACCACCTCGGCGCGCAGGGCTTCCCAGTCGTAGCGGTATTCGAAATCACCCAGCTCATCGACATTGCGATTGTAGGTATCGATCGGCAGCCAGCCGTCGGGCCATTTCGTCTTGTGTATCCAGCGCGGCTTGCCGCGCTCCCGAGCCAGGCGAAGCGAAGCACGAATGGCGTGGTACATGTGTCGCTCGGCGATGTGGTGCAGCTCCTCGCGGCCGCGACGAGTGTCGAATTGCAGTCTCCTGCGCGCCATGTGCGCCGCCACGCCCATCAAACCCACACCGGCGTTCATCCGCGCGCGGGCGGTCACGCCGACATGAGGCAAAACGTAGTCGGCATGATCGATACAGTAGTCGATCATCTTGAGCGTCAGATACATCGCCTCCTGATAGGCCTCGTCATCGCCGTCGGGCAAGTTGTCCAGCGCAATGGCGCCCAGCGAACACAGAGCCACCTCGGGCTCCGGGTAGCTTTCAAGCACGCCAGCCACCTTGATGCCGGCACATTCGGCACGACTGCCACGGCGCTTGCCCGCCAGCTGATCCCCGGCCTCGAGCTCTCCGGCAAACACCCTGCGTCCACAAGACAGCCTCAGTTCCTGATTGAAGTTGAAATAATGCGCGCCGCCGTGCTCGTCGGCCACGGTGATACGCCCGACCTCTTCACTGCTGTAGAGGTCGCGCATGTCCTGATAAGGGCGGTTGGGCTCACAGATCTCCAGACACAGGTTGCTTGAATGAATCGGCTCCTTGAACGGCGTATGGCGATTGATCTCGTCGATGTTGGCCAGATACGCCACGCCGGTTTCAAGCGCCTCGTTGAGCGCGGTCAGAACCAGATCACGCGGGCTGAACCATTGTTTTTCGAATGACTCATCCCGCTCCAGACGGGCATACTCGCGGGCAAAGCCCTTGGCATCTCCGCTGAAGAACAGCTCGGTCAGCGTGGGTGCATTGTGCACGTTGAAGGAAAACGCGCGCTCATTGCGCGCCGCCCGGGCGGCAAACAGGCGGTTGGTGACCAGCGCATAATGCAGATCGCGATTCTTGCGGTCTTCGGTGCTGCGCGGATTGCGCAAATGAGCAATCACCTCGGCCTCGGGATCGAAGCCCGAATAATAGGTCGTGCAGGCGCCGCCGCGACCGGCCTGCATATTGGCGCGAATGGCCTTGCCCATCGCGGCAAAGTACGGCAGCTTGCCCATGTGCTCAATGGCCCCGCCACGCACCGGGTCGCCCTTGCTGCGGGTAATGATGTGGCTGCCGATCCCGGCCGAAGCCGCCGTCATGCGATAGGCAATGTGGTCGCCGATGGCAAGCGACTGTTCGGTATCACCGCTGACATAAAGGCAGCATGACGCGAAACCGCGCAGACGCGTTCCAAGGTTGACATAGTTGGGCGTGGGCGCGGAGATCAGCTTGCGGTAAAAGGCGCGGTAATAGCGCTCGACCAGCGCCATGCGCTCTTCGGCAGGCGCATGCTCGGCCAGAGCCATGGCCATGCGCATGTACACAAACTGCTGGGTTTCATATTCCTGACCGGTAATACGGTTTTGCAAACTGTATTTGCGGCGCAGGTAGTGCAGCGAAAAGTGCGGTGTCTCATAGTCGCGCTTGTGATCGATCCATGTATTGGCCAGCGCGTACTCTTCCCCATCATAGGCCAGCGGCTTCATGATGCCATCCTCGACCATGCGTTCGTGCAGCGCGGCCAGAGTCGGGATACGTGAGCCATGAATGGTCTTGTGCAGATGCGATGCATACAAGCGCCCGGCCATCAGGTACCACGACCAGGTGTCGTGATCGAGACAGCTGCGGATGAGCTTTTCCTGCAGCTCGGCGCTGGGCGCGGTTTCCGGCATGGCGCTGACGGCGTCAATGACCGCAGCCGACCAGTCGACTTGCCGGCCGATATTGGCCGCTGCCCACTGCCCCCAACCGTTGACCTTGCCGGGAATATAGGGCTCGACGCGACCATCACGCTTGATGATGTTTTTCAGCCCGCTGTGATGATGCTCGCCCGTCTTGCCATCATGCGTATGCGCTTTATCGCTGGCGCAGGAGGCACGGGTGGAAGAAGAGCGCTCAGCCGTCTCCGGCTGCGCTGAGAGTTCGGAATAATCCATGATTTGACTCCGTTTGCGGCGCGCAGGAACGTTCAGTTCACTGACGCTGCGGCACATTCTCCTGCTCCCTCGCGCAGGACCTGTGGGCAACACCGCTTTCGGAGAACGTCGCTTCGGGGCAGGCCGCAACCCGGCGCCATGGAGTCCCCGCGCAACACGCCTCCCCGCGGAAGCGGTTACCCGCGCCGGGCGAGCTTGCAATTGCACCCGACGTGCCGGCAGGTCTTCGGACTTGCGAACGCGGTGCCCTGATCATGCTGATCGATGGAGCCACCTACTCTGCAGCGCTTCCCGGACAATCTGCGGCCCAGTGCTGATGCTGCATTTCGTTTTCGCTTACCGCTGCGGGGCAGTTCCGGACTTGCACCGGATTCCCTATTAAACCCTCGGGCGGTGGTGAACCTTTCCGCACCGCCGTCGAGTACCAGCATGGCACAAGATAATGGGGAACAGACGCACTGTCAACACAACATGTTGCGCATCAGGGAATTCGATCGTTTGCCCGAAAAACAGCCGATGATCACCCTGAAGGGGCTTGCCGAGAAGGCATGAGCCAGCGCTGTCAGCGATAGATGACCGATCCATTGGATACCCAGTCGACAACGCTGCATCATGATAATCTAATATTCCTGCATTACCCGTGCCCCTCAAGCGCGACGGCAGGCAAGCCCTTATTTGCAGCGCACGTGCACGCGGCCCGCACGGTCGTCCCCCACTCAAGGAGACCTCACCATGTCCAATGAAAGGGGAAACAGCCAGTAGCGGCTACGGCTGCACCGACTGGTGTTTTTTCACCAGGGCGCTCTGAACCACCCTCAACCCCAAGGAGAACAACGCGATGATGAACATGCTCAAGACAGTAGTGGCGGCAGCCATGGTTTTCGCCGCCTCGATCGGCGCCCACGCAGCCGATTCACAGAAGGTCGATGAAGTGCTGGTCATCGTGACCAGCGAATCCCTGCAAACCCAGGGCATGGCGATGGTGCTGTCCAGCACGATGGCTCAGCAAGGCGCCAAGGTGAACATCCTGCTGTGTGACACCGCCGGTGATCTGGCGCTGCAGCAATATGACGCGCCCGCGCTCCGGCCAAACAACGTCACCCCGGGCCAGATGATGCGCGGGCTGCTGCAGCAAGGGGCCACTGCCAACGTCTGTGCGCTGTATCTGCCCAACAGCGACTACAGCAAGGAAGACCTGATCGACGGTGTGGGCGTGGCCACGCCACCGGACATGGCCGCGCAGATGCTGGACCCGGGCATCCGCGTTTTCAGCTTCTGAGCCATCCCGGCCAGACACTCGCGTGGCGGCGCTTTCAACGCCGAAGCCGGTGGTCATCAACCCGGCAGGAATGTCATTCCCATTCCTGCCGGGTTGATTTCTGCGCAGAGGCGCGCCCGCGCCCGGCGCCAGCCCAGCACAGTCGTAATCGGTTACAGCAACACCAGCCCGAGCAGCACCAGCCCGAGCACAACGCGGTAGGCAACAAACGGCTGCATGCCGATGCGGCGAATGAACGCCAGGAAATAGTGGATGCAGAGGAAGGTGCTCACCGCCGAGACGACAAAACCGAGCAGCAGCAGCGCCCACGGTGCAGAAAGCTCGGCGACCGACAGATCGCGCAGCCCCAGCACGGTGGCGCCGGTGATCACCGGGATCGACAGCAGGAAGGAAAAGCGGGCCGCGGCTTCGCGCGTCAGGCCCAGAAACAACGCCGCGGTGATGGTGATACCCGAGCGCGAGGTTCCGGGAATCAGCGCCAGCACCTGGGCAAACCCGATGATGAGCACGCCCTTCAAACCCAGCTGATGCTCATCGTGCTCACGCCGCCCGCGCAGATCGGCCCAGCCCAGCACCAGGCCGAAGACGACCAGCGATGCGGCCATGATCCAGATCGCGCGCAACTCTTCTTCGGCCAGATCCTTGAGCAAGAAGCCGAAGACCACGGCCGGCAGGGTACCGATGATGAGCCACCAGGCCAGGCGGGAATCACGATCACCACCGCCCCCGGCCAGCGACCCGAACCAGGAGCGCGCCATGGCCACGAGTTCTCGCCGGAAGTACACCACCACGGCGAGCAGCGACCCGGCATGCAGGATGATGTCGAAGTCCAGGCCCTGATAAGCACCGCCGGTGACCCAGGAATACAGCACCAGATGCGCCTGGCTGGACACCGGCAGGAACTCGGTGAGCCCCTGAACAAGGGCGAGAATGACGGCCTCGAGCCAGTTCATTTGTTGATTCTCCAGTTGTGGCGCTGGCGCCTGCAAGCCATTGATCATGCACGTCGGGTTGACGGTGCGCTGCTATAGTAACGGACGGTTCAGGCCCATGTTGTTGCCGGAGGTAAACATGCGAACGTTGCGCGCCGTCGTTGTCATTCTGGCCTTGCTGGCCCTGCTGACCCTGCTCATCGCCGGGCCGGGCACGCGCCTGGGGCTGTGGGATTTCCGCCTTGGCTTTACCCTGATGCGCTGGGCCGTGTACGGCGGCGTGGCCGCCGCGGCGCTGGCGATCGCGCTGCTGCTGATTCCGACCACGCGCCGCGGCGGAGCGGCGGGTCTGGTCGCCGCGCTGGTCGTTGGCCTGGCCACCGCCGGCATCCCCTGGAGTCTGGCGCAAAGCGCGGGCTCGGTGCCGAAGATTCACGACATCACCACCGACACCGCCGACCCGCCCGAGTTCGTCGCCATTGCGCCGCTGCGAGCCGATGCACCCAACCCGCCCGAGTACGCCGGCGAACAGACGGCGCGCAAGCAGCGCGAGGCCTATCCCGACATTCAGACGCTCAAGATCGACGCCTGGCCGGCCATCGCCTTCGAGCACGCCCTGGCGGTTGCCCGGGCGCAGGGCTGGGAAATCGTCGCGGCCGACGAGGCCCAGGGCCGCATCGAAGCGACCGCCACGACCTTCTGGTTCGGCTTCAAGGACGACGTGGTCATTCGCATCCGCGGCGCGGACGGCGGCAGCGCCGTCGACGTGCGCTCGAAGTCGCGCGTGGGCCTGAGCGATACCGGCACCAACGCCGCGCGCATCCGCGACTACTTCGACGAGCTGCTCGCGCACCTGCAGTCCTGAGCCTTCAAGCAGCGCGTGATCAACGCGCCTGGCGGCGAAGGCTCTCGAGCTCGCGCACGAATGCGTCGCGATCGCGCGGCGAGATCAGCACGACCTGATCCTTGCCGTAGTCGATCCGCAGCCTTTTCAGCGACAGCGCCGGGCTGGCCACCGGATTGTTGGTGGATTTGATGGCGCGAATGTCGGCCAGCGCGATCGTCCACTTGAACGGGCCGCTGCGAATCAGCAGCCGCTCGGGTTCCATGGTGTAACGGGTGCCGAGCAGCACCCAGAGCGTCAGCGCCAGAGCAGCGACCACGATCAGGCTCTGCAGCCGGACCATCGGCCCCCCGCTCATCAGCGTCATGCCGGCGATATAGGCCAGGACCGCCACGCCGCCGGCCAGCGCCGCCAGCAGCCAGGCATCGATTTTCGACTTGTAGACTCTTCGCATCGGCAGCTGACCTGCAGGCTCTTGACGGTAAACGCCTGAATCATAACCGATCCGATTACCACCCCACTGCCCAGGCAATCGCCGCCGCCGGGCGCCGGAAAACGCGGCGCCGACTGGCCCGGTCGGGGGCGTTCATGCTAGTGTATATATGTACAACAAAGTGACTCGCGCCGGCTTTGCGGCCGTTGTGCATATTTCCGATAACTGCGTGATTGCCGCCGCGGCCCCGGCCCCGACGGTCGCTTGCCTGCGCCCGCAAGACCGGCGTGACCCGCACAGGCATCACCCAAGGATCGGCATCAGAAGGAAGGTTGCATTCATGACTGTTCAGACTCAGCCAACGACGGGGCCCTGGCCCATTCGCAGCTGGGCAAAGGATCTCGACCCGGCTGCCCGGCAGCAGCTCGAGAACGCGGCGCAGCTGCCGATCATTCATCGCCACGTTGCCGCCATGGCCGATGCCCATCTGGGCATGGGCTCGACCGTGGGCTCGGTGCTGGCCACCCGCGAAGCCATCATTCCCGCCGCCGTCGGAGTGGACATCGGCTGCGGCATGATGGCGCTGCAGCTGTCCTTGCGGGCCGAAGACCTTGACGAGCGCATGCTCAAGCGCGTGTTCGGCCAGATCTCGCGCGACGTGCCGGTGGGCTTTGCCCAGCACGAGAGCGAGCGCGCGCGGGTGAACGCGGCCAAACGCTTCAAGCCCGGTCTCGAGCGCGTGCTGGCCAAGCACCCCGACGTGATGAAGCGCATGGGCAAACGCTCGAGCTGGGTCCAGCAGATGGGCACGCTCGGCGGCGGTAACCACTTCATCGAAGTGTGCCTGGACGAATCCGGACAGGTCTGGGTGATGCTGCACTCGGGCAGCCGTGGCATCGGCAACGCCATCGGCACCTACTTCATCGAAAAGGCGCGCGAGGACATGATGCGCCTCAACACTCAGCTGCCCGACCGCAACCTGGCCTACCTGCGCGAAGGCACCGAGCACTTCGACGACTACGTCGAAGCCGTCGAGTGGGCGCAGAGCTATGCCCGCCAGAACCGCGAAGAGATGATGCAACTGGTGCTCGAAGGCCTGCGTCGTCATCTGCCGCCGTTCACCATCACCAAGAACGCCGTCAACTGCCACCATAACTACGTGACCCGCGAGCAGCATTTCGGCGACCAGGTGTGGGTGACCCGCAAGGGCGCGATTCGCGCCGGCCGCGGCGAGCTGGGCATCGTGCCCGGCAGCATGGGCACGCGCAGCTACATCGTGCGCGGCCTGGGCAATCCCGACAGCTTCGAATCCAGCGCCCACGGCGCCGGACGGCGCATGAGCCGCACCCAGGCCAGAAAACGCTACACCGCCGACGATCTGAGAAAGCAGACCGAAGGCGTGATCAGCCGCAAGGACAAGGGCGTTGTCGACGAGATTCCGGCGGCCTACAAGGACATCGACGAGGTCATGGAAAACCAGAAGGACCTGACCGAAGTCGTCCACGTCCTGCGCCAGATCGTCAACGTCAAGGGCTGATGGGTTCTGAAACATGCGAGAAAGATTCTGGGAGCACTTCTCCCTGGGTGAGCTCAACCGGAAAGAATGGGAAGCCCTGTGCGACGGCTGCGGCCAGTGCTGCCTGATGCGCGAGAAGGGCAACACCGAAGTCACCGTCTACGGCGTGGCCTGCCCGCTGCTGGACATGGACACGGTGCGCTGCAGCGACTATGAAAACCGGCAGGAGAAGATGCCGCACTGCCATCAGCTCAGCGCCTCCAACGTGCCCCGCTACCACTGGCTGCCCGATACCTGCGCCTATCGCCGCCTGCATTTCGGACAGCCGCTGCCGGCGTGGCACCCGCTGCTGACCGGCAGTCGTGAGCGCATGCGCAAGAAGGGCATCAAGGTCAACCGCTACAGCCTGCCGGCCAGTGCGGTACCGCGGCGACACATGCGCCGGCACGTGATTGCGCGCATCCCGATCCGGGTCGAGTAATCGCCAGGTCCGCGGCGCCCTACCCGGCCTGATGCCGGGCCAGCGCCCACTGCACGTGCTCGCGCACGATCTCCGAAGGATGGGTCAGGCGCGCGCGCAGGGCTTCGACAACCTCGGGCGTGGTCGGTGCGTTGCCCAGGGCCACGGCCAGATTGCGCAGCCAGCCCTCGTGGCCGGTGCGGCGAATGGCGTTGCCCTCGGTGCGCGCAAGAAAAGTAGCCTCGTCCCAGCCGAACAGCTCGACGAGATCGCCGGCATCCAGGTCCTTGCGCGGCGTGAAGTCATCTTCTTCACTGAACTGCGCGTAGCGGTTCCAGGGGCACACCATCTGGCAGTCGTCGCAGCCGAACACGCGGTTGCCCATCAACGGCCGCAGCTCTTCGGGAATCGAGCCCTTGAGCTCGATGGTCAGATAGGAAATGCAGCGACGCGCGTCGAGCTGATACGGCGCCGTGATCGCCTGGGTGGGGCACACGTCGATGCAACGCCGGCAGCTGCCGCAGTGCTGGCTGACCGGCTCGTCCGGCGGCAGCTCCAGGTCGGTAAAGATTTCGCCCAGAAAGAACCAGGAGCCCGCATGACGGCTCAGGACGAGAGTGTGCTTGCCGATCCAGCCCAGCCCGGC
Organism: Wenzhouxiangella sp. YN1; assembly: GCF_056324145.1. Lineage (NCBI taxonomy): Bacteria > Pseudomonadati > Pseudomonadota > Gammaproteobacteria > Chromatiales > Wenzhouxiangellaceae > Wenzhouxiangella > Wenzhouxiangella sp. YN1. The sequence continues at coordinate 153,870 of NZ_JBJNIO010000157.1, read as the reverse complement.
CTTTTCCGCCAGCGGCTTTTCCATTATCGGCGCCGAGTCGGTGAACACGCGATGACCGAACGGACCGATCTCGGCCTCGATGCGCTCGGCCAGCTTCTTGAGCCGCTTGCGGATGAGCTTGTGGTAGTCGCGGCCCAGCGCATAGCGCGACACCACCGCGCGCTCGGGCTCGTCGAGCAGCTCGGCGACCGGACGCGCTGTCTCGGGCAGATAGTCCATGCGGGTGACGATGACCGAACGCGTGCCGGGGTGCAGCAGCGCCGGGCGGCTTCGCTTGCGCCCGTGGGCGGCCATCCAGGCCATCTCGCCGTGGCGCCCTTCCGCCAACCAGGCATCCAGGCCCTCTTCGTAACCCGACAGATCAGTGTCGGTCACGCCGACCGCCGAGAAGCCCAGCTCGCGACCCCACTGGCGAATGCGCTCGACCAGCGCGGCAGGGTCCCCGCCGCTTTGCCTATAATCGCGATCATGACTCATGGGCAACATTATCCCACCGTGCCGCTCTACCGTGGCGCCACGGTCGGCGAACTCGACCGCCTGGCCATCGCCGAGCACGGCATCGATGGTTACGAGCTGATGCGCCGGGCCGGACGACGCGCCTTCGAGATCCTGTGCGCCCGCTGGCCCGAAGCCCGGGCGCTGACCATCTGCTGCGGCGGCGGCAACAACGGCGGCGACGGCTACGTCATGGCCCGACTGGCGCGCGAGGCCGGACTGTCGGTTCAGCTGATCGCCATGAAACCAGCCGATGAGCTTGCCGGCAGCGCCGCAAAGGCCGCACGCGACTGGCTGGCCCTCGAGGGCGGCATCGCAGCCCCCGGAGAGCGCCTGCGCGGCGACGTCATCGTCGACGCCCTGCTGGGAACCGGCCTGGACCGGCCGGTACGCGATGACTACGCCCGGCTGATCGAGCACATCAACGACGCCGGCCGCCCGGTGCTGGCCATTGACGTGCCGTCGGGCCTGAGCGCGGATACCGGCGTGCCGCTTGGCCACTGTGTACAGGCCGATGCAACCGTGACATTCATCGGCCGAAAACGCGGGCTGCACACCGGCCAGGCCGGCCGATTCTGCGGCGACGTGCTGTTCGATGCGCTCGACACGCCGGCGGCAATCCACGACGCCGTCGCGCCCGAGGCGACCCTGCTGGATGCGTCACGGCTGCGTTGCTGCCTGCGGCCGCGAGCGGCCGACACCCACAAGGGCACGCTCGGGCGGGTGCTGATAGCCGGCGGCAACCACGGCATGGCCGGCGCGCCGGTGCTGGCCGGCCGTGCGGCGCTGCGCAGCGGCAGCGGCCTGGTCACGCTTGCCACCCGCGCCGACCATGCCACCCTCGCCCCGAGCCTCCAGCCCGAACTGATGAGCCACGGCGTCGACACGCTCGAAGACTTCGAGCAACTGGTCGAGCGCGCCGACGTGCTGGCGCTCGGGCCGGGTCTGGGACAGGACGACTGGGCGCGCGCGCTGTGGCGGCGCGCGGCGGAACATGACAGACCTCTGGTAGTCGATGCCGACGCCCTCAACCTGCTGGCGGCCGAACCGCGGCGGCGCGAGAACTGGATTCTCACCCCGCACCCGGGCGAAGCCGCGCGCCTGCTCGGGTCCGACGTCGCCGCCATCCAGGGCGATCGCTTTGCGGCTGTGTCGGCGCTGGCCGAACGCTTCGACGCCGTGGTGATCCTGAAAGGTCACGGCAGCCTCGTCGCCGGTCCCGGATCGCCGGCGGCCGTGTGCCCGCACGGCAACCCCGCCATGGCCTCGGCCGGCATGGGCGATGCCCTGACCGGCATCGTCGCCTCGCTGCTTGGCCAGGGGCTCACGCCTTTTGATTCCGCCTGCTGTGGCGTGCTTGCCCATGCCCTGGCCGGTGACCGCGCCGCGCGCAAAAAGCGGCAGATACTCGCAAGCGACCTGATCGACGCGCTGGCGCGGGTGCTTCCGGCATGAACGAGGTCCGGACCTACCAGCCCGTTGACGAAGCGGGCACCCTGGCGCTGGGCTCCGAGCTGGTCGCCCTGTTTGCCGCCGGCGGCATTGTTTACCTGTCCGGCGACCTGGGCGCCGGCAAGACCACCCTGGCCCGCGGCATTCTCCGCGCCCTGGGGTTTTCCGGCCGGGTCAAGAGTCCGAGCTACGGACTGATCGAAAGCTATACGGTCGGCGGTCGAGAAATTCACCACCTTGACCTCTATCGCCTCGGCCACGGCGAAGAGATCGAATACCTCGGGCTGGAAGATCTGCTGACCGAAGGCAGCCTGCTGCTGGTCGAGTGGCCCGAGCGCGGCCGGGGCTGGCTGCCGGCCGCAGACTGGCGCGTGCGCATCGACGACCAGGCCGGTGGCGGACGGGTGGTCCGGGTTTTTTCCGCTCCGCCGACCAATGGCGCATCCGGGGGCGGCTGAAAAGGCTTTCTGACCGCTGCCTTGTTATAATGAATGGTTTGACCCGCTGCGACACCAGCCCATACCCTCAAGGAGACGCGCGTGAGCATCATCAGCAAACTCGACACCCTGCGCAAACTCGGCGGCAAGCCGCTGACCACCGGCCTGACCGACGACGTCATCGAACGATTCGCCAACAGCGACCCCCGACTTGGACAGGCGGTCGACGACGCCTTGGGTGTGCTCGAATGCTGGCGCGAAGCCTATCCCGATCTGATCGGTATCGATGAGGCAGCGCAAAAGGAAGCGCTGCAGTCAGGCTACGTCAACTTTTACGCCGATGACTGCGTCAACCCCTACGTGGCGCTGGCCGCACGCGGCCCCTGGATCGTCACCGCCAAGGGCGCGGTGCTGCACGATTCGGGCGGCTACGGCATGCTCGGCCTGGGCCACGGCCCCGAAGCCGTCCTTCAGGCCATGAATCAGCCGCATGTGATGGCCAATATCATGACGCCGAACTTTTCGCACCAGCGGTTTTTCGATGCCCTGACCGCCGAAATTGGCCATCGCCGCGACAACGGCTGCCCGTTCCACCGCTTTTTGTGCATGAACTCGGGCTCCGAGGCAGTCAGCGTGGCCACCCGTATTTCCGACGTCAACGTCAAGATGATGACCGACCCGGAGGGCCCCAAACCCGGTTACAAACTGCGTCGGCTTTCGCTGGCCGGCAGCTTCCACGGCCGCACCGATCAGCCGGCGCGCTTTTCCGACTCCACGCGCAAGACCTATATCCAGCACCTGGCGTCCTATCGCGACGATGACGCACTGCTGACCGTCGAGCCCAACAATGTCGAACAACTCAAGGAGGTTTTCGACTGGGCCGAAAAGAACAAGGTCTTCATCGAAGCGATGTTCATGGAGCCGGTCATGGGTGAGGGCAACCCGGGCATGGCGATCACGCCCGAGTTTTATACCGAGGCGCGTCGCCTGACCGCCGAGCACGGTACCCTGCTGCTGATGGACTCGATCCAGGCCGGCCTGCGCAGCCAGGGCGTGCTGTCGATCGTCGACTATCCGGGCTTCGAGAGCCTGGAAGCGCCGGACATGGAGACCTACTCCAAGGCCCTCAATGCCGGCCAGTATCCCCTTTCGGTTCTGGCAATGAACACGAAAGCGGCCGATCTCTATCGCAAGGGCGTGTATGGCAATACCATGACCGCCAATCCGCGCGCGCTCGATGTCGGCACCGCCGTTCTGCGCCAGGTCAGCTCCGAGCTGCGCGAGAACATCGTTGCCCGCGGGCAGGACTTCCTGGAGAAGTTCAGCCAGCTGGCCGAAGAGCTCGACGGGCGCATCACCCGGGTTCAGGGCACTGGCCTGCTGTTTTCAGTCGAACTCGACAACCAGCGCTACAAGGCCTTCGGCGAAAACTCCACCGAAGAGTACCTGCGGATGCACGGCATCAACGTGATCCACGGTGGCGCCAACGCCCTGCGCTACACGCCGCCTTTCGGCATCACCTCGGCAGAAGTCGACCTGATTGTCGAAGCCACCCGCGACGCGTTGGTCAACGGCCCCATGCGCGAATCCGAAAAGGCCGCCTGAAGCAGCCGACCCGGCCCTTGTCGTCACAAGGGCCGGGCCCCACTCAGGCCGGCAACCCGGCCAGAATCAGCAAACCCGCCGCAAGCGCTGCCGCCAGGCTGGCCAGCGCCATGACCTCACCGACCATTACGCCCAGCTGGCGAGCACGCTGGCGAATCGAAGCGCGACGCTGCGCCCGCGAACGGGCCTGCGGCATCCTCAAGGCAATCTGCATGGCTGTACTCCATCACTTCAACGTGATGCCAGTTCAGCACGCGGGTTTCTCAAAAGCTGAGAATGGCGGCCTGAGGCTTGCGCGACCGCCTGAACATCGTGCTTCGTGAGTTCCTCCCGGCACCGCGTGACCGAGCCGTAGCCGCCCTCAGCGATAGTGCTCCAGCCCGGCTTCCAGCTGCGCTGATACTGCCTGGCGGAGAAATTCCGGCGCCACGACTTCGATATCGGCGCCGTAGCGCAGAATCTCCATCACCAGCTCACGACTGCGTCCGAAGGGAACCGTCAGTTCGAAGCGACCGTCGGGCAGCCAGTGCCCGCGCTGCTGAGCGTGCCAGACCTCGTCGGCGGCCCAGCGCGCTGCTTCGGGGCTGAAGCGCAGCACGGCCTCGTGTTCAGCCGGTCCGGAGAAAATGCCGAAAGCCTGATCGAAGTGACGAGCGATGTCCTCGTCGGACAGCTCGATGCTTTCTTCCTCAAGGCGATGAATGTGGCGAATCCGCTCGAGCGCGAAGCTGCGCAAGCCCTCCGAGCGATGGCACCAGGCGTCGAGATACCAGCGATCGCGATAGCCGGTCAGCCGCTGTGGCGAGATCTCGCGCTCGCTGACATCGTCGCGACGCCGCCCATGGTAGGTGATGACCAGCCGTTCGCGCCGGAACAGTGCCTGCATGACATCCTCGAACAGTTCGGCCGGCACTGGCCGGCCGGCGTCGGGTCGCAGGTTGATGCGCTCAGGCTGAGCCGAAAAATCTAGGCCTTGTGCATCGAGCAGCTGGTTGATGCGCTGCTGCACGCCGGCCAGCTCGTCTTCGAGCAGACCGGGCTGGACGTTGCCGAGCACGTGGCGGGCGGTCAGCAGGGCCTGCAGCTCTTCGGGGCTGATCCACAAGCCCGGCAGCTCGAAGTTGCCGGCCAGGCTGCGGTCGTAATAGAAGCCCCGGCCCTCGGGGTCCTGCTCCAGCGGCGCGCCGAGGTGATCGCGCAGCTCGTTGATCAGGCGATACAGCGTTGCCTGGCTGCAGCCCAGCCTTTCCATCAGATCGTGGCGGTTGATCGGCGTGCGGCGCTGACGCAGAAGGTCGTGCAGATGGTAAAGACGTTCGCGCCGGCTCAAGGATGGTGCGCCTCGTGACAGCCCTGGCACAGGCCATAGATTTCGAGGACCTGGCGATCCGGGTGAAAGGCCTTCTCCTCGGCTGCCTCGCGCAGGTGCCGCGTCAGCGAAGCATCATGCAGTTCGATCACCGTCTGGCACTCATCGCAGATCAGGAACTGGCCCTGATGCGATTCGGCCGGATGAAAGCAGCTGACGAAAGCGCTGAGTGACTCGAGGCGATGAATGAAATGGTTTTCGAGCAGAAAGTCCAGCGCCCGGTAGACCGTCGGCGGCGCCGCATTGGGTTGCTCGGCCTTGAGCCGATCGAGCAGATCATAGGCCTTGACCGGTCCGTCGGCGTCGAGCACCAGCTCGAGCACCCGCCGACGCGTCGGCGTCAGCCGCAATCCGCGCTGGCGGCAGCGCTGTTCAACCTCACGAACAACCCTATTCGAATCCATACCGGGATTCTATCAGGGCGGCCTGGGAAAACCTCGGAAACGCAAAAACGCAAAGAAAAACCCGGGAACCACGGAAATCACGGAAGACACGGAACAGAACCTGTAGAAGCTGACCGAGCAGAGAAGTTTCCGAGCTGGATGGCACCTTAATCGATAAGCCAAGCCTGCCAATCTCTGCTCCGTGCTTTCCGTGTCTTCCGTGGTTCCAGTACGTTTTCTTCTTTGCTTCTTCGCGTCTTCGCGTTTCAAGAATCTTGTTTTCAGCTCTGCGCCGCGGCGCGCTCGGCGATGAAGGCCAGCGCCCGGTCGATGCGGGCCAGGCTGCGTTCGCGCCCCATCAGCCACAGGGTCTTGTCGATGGACGGCGACTCGCCGTGGCCCATCAGCGCCACGCGCAGGGGCATGCCGATCTTGCCGAAGCCGATCTCGAGCGCGTCGACGGTGGCCTGGACCGCCGCCTGGAGATCCGCCGGCGCCCAGTTCGTCAAGGCCGCCAGGCGATCGCGCAGCTCGCTCAGCGGCTCGGCAGCCACCGGGCGCAGATGTTTTTTCGCGGCGGCGTGCTCGTAGTCGGCAAAGTCCGCGTAAAACGGCCGGCTGCGCTCGACCAGTTCGACCAGGGTCTCGACACGTTCTGCCTGCACCGGAATCAGATCGGCCAGTGGCGGACCATTCTCGGCGCGCAACCCGGCGCGCTGCAGATGCCAGAGCAGCTCGGAATGCACCTGATCACGATCGCCCTCGCGCAGGTAGTGATGATTGAGCCAGTTGAGCTTGAGCGTGTCGAAGCGCGAGGCCTTGTGGTTGACGTCGGTGATATCGAACAGCTTGATCAGATCCGCACGCGAAAAAACTTCCTGATCGCCGTGCGACCAGCCCAGGCGAGCCAGATAGTTGATCATGGCATCGGGCAGGTAGCCCTGCTCGCGCCAGGCCATGACGCCGACCGCCCCGTGGCGCTTGGACAGCCGGGCGCCGTCGTCGCCGAGAATCATCGGTACGTGGGCGAACTCGGGCGGCTCGACATCGAGCGCGCGATAGATATTGATCTGGCGCGGCGTGTTGTTGATGTGATCGTCGCCGCGGATGACCAGGTTGATGCCCATGTCGAGATCGTCGATGACTACGGCAAAGTTGTAGGTCGGCGAACCATCGGCGCGCATGATCACCAGATCGTCGAGCTCGCTGTTGGCCACCTCGATGGGCCCGCGCACGCGATCGCGAAACAGGACCGTTCCGGCAAGCGGGTTGCGAAAGCGAATGACCGGCTCGACGCCCTCGGGAGCCTGCTCGAGATCGCGGCAGTGGCCGTCGTAGCGCGGCTTTTCGCCGGCATCCATGGCGCGCTCACGCAGGCGCTCCAGGCGCTCTTTCGAGCAATAGCAGGGATAGGCCTGTTCGTTTTCGAGCAGGCGGTCAACCACTTCGCGGTAACGCGCCATGCGCTCGCTCTGGTAGAACGGACCCTCATCGGCATCCAGGCCGAGCCAGGCCATGCCATCGAGGATGGCCTGCACCGACTCGGCGGTGGAGCGCTGGCGGTCAGTGTCCTCGATGCGCAGCACGAATTGCCCGCCGGTGGCACGGGCCGCCAGCCAGCAAAACAGCGCGGTGCGAGCACCGCCAATGTGCAGAAAGCCGGTGGGAGACGGCGCAAAGCGCGTCCGGATCGGTTGAGTATCGCGGGCCATGAGCGAGTCGATCAAGAAGGGGGAAAGCCGGTTATTCTAGCAGAGGCAACCGGCTTAAGCTGGGCCGCCAAATCCGCTATAAAGGGCACCTCAGACTTGCTTTCCGCCAGGCGCATGACTTCACGACACTTCCGGCTCCTGTCCATCGCAGCGGCGGTCAGATGAACCGCGCCGAGCCACACGCGGCTGAAGAACCGCCGGGGCGGCTGCAATCGCTGCGGCCACGGCTGCGGGCGCTCGGCCAGCTGCTGCTGATCGCGGTCGTGGTCGTGGCGGCGACCACCTCCGGCGACAGCGGCCTCAATCAGGTTGAACGGATCCATGCGCGCGGCAGCCTGACCATGCTGACGGTCAACGGCGCCTCGACCTACTATCTCGGCGCCGAAGACGAAACCGGCTTCGAATACGAGCTGGCGCTGGCTTTCGCACGCTATCTGGACGTTCCGCTGGAGGTGATTGTCGTTCCCAGCGTGGCTGACCTGGTGCCGGCCCTGCTCGAAGGGCGCGGTGACTTCGTGGCCGCGAACCTCACGCGCACGCCCCAGCGCCAGCCCCGGCTGCGCTTTGGTCCGGCCTACGAAACGGTCGTACCGACCGTGGTCTATCGTCGCGGCACGCCACGCCCGCGCTCGATTGAAGAGATGACCGCTGGCCGGCTGGCGGTGATGGAGGGTACGGTCTATCCGCCGTTGCTGTCGCGTCAAGAAGCGGCCATCGAGCCCGAGATCCGCCCGCATGCGAGCATCGAGGACCTGTTCGAAGCCATCAGCAACGAGGAAATCGACTACACCATCATCGATTCCAATATTCTGGAGCTCAATCGCCGTTTCTTTCCCGCCATTCGCCCGGCCTTCGAGCTGGGCGAGCCTCAGCCGCTGGCCTGGGCCACACCGCGCAACAACGACGACTCCCTGGTCCAGGCCATGCGCGAGTTCTTCCTGGTGGCCGAAGCTGATTCCTTGCTCGTCGAGCTGCGGGAGCGCCACTACGGGCATATCGAGAACTACAAACCGGTGGGCACGTTCACGTTCATGCGCCAGATTCGCAATCGCCTGCCGGCGCTGCGCCCCTTTTTCGAGCAGGCGGCCGAGGCCCATGAGCTGGACTGGCGGCTGCTGGCGGCCGTCGGCTATCAGGAGTCGCACTGGAGCCCGTCGGCAGTCTCGCGCACCGGCGTTCGTGGCGTGATGATGCTGACACGGCGAACGGCGCAGCAGCTGGGCATCAACAATCGCGTGGACGCCAGACAAAGCATCATGGGCGGCGCACGCTACCTCAAATCAATGATCGGTCGGGTACCGGATCGCATCGACAATCCCGATCGGCTGTGGCTGGCTCTGGCCGCCTACAACATAGGCTACGGGCACCTGGAAGACGCGCGGGTACTCACCGAGATTCGCGGCGGCGACCCCGACCGCTGGGTCGACGTGCGCGAATCACTGCCGCTGCTGACTCAGGAACGCTGGTACAAGCAGACCCGCCACGGCTATGCGCGCGGCTACGAGCCGGTGCAGTATGTGGAAAACGTGCGCACCTTTTATGAAATCCTGCTGTGGATGGACGGGCGCGATCACCCGCTGCTGGTCGATGCGAAGTCGTCGGAAAAGCCTGATGGACAGGGCGCCGAATCAGCAACCGGCGGCCCCGACAGCTGACGGCGGGCTGCGCGGCGCTCAGTCGTCAGCCAAGGACTCCTGCCAGAGGCAGTGGCCGGCGCTCTCGCGGATGGCTTCCAGCCTCCGGCGATGGGCAGAAAGCTCGGCATCGCCGGCGCGGCGAACCACCAGCCTGGAAACATCCACGTCGACCAGCATGGCGCTGCTGTCGGCGCGGTCGTCGCTCTCCGTCGACAGCTCCAGCGCCAGGTCGACCTGTCCCCCGGTCATTGCCAGATAGACTTCGGCCAGCAGCTCGGCGTCAAGCAGCGCGCCGTGCAGCTCGCGCCCGGAGTTGTCCACTTCGTAGCGCTTGCACAGAGCGTCGAGGCTGACGCGCTGGCCGGGGTGCAGCTCGCGCGCCAGCGCCAGGGTATCCATCACCGTGGCGTGGTCAGTCACCCGGACCGGATCGGGCAGCCGGGCGAGCTCCGAATCCAGAAAGGCAAGGTCGAAGGCGGCGTTGTGAATGATCAGCTCGGCGCCAACAATGAACTCGATGAAATCTTCCGCCAGCTCGGCAAAGCGCGGTTTGTCGGCCAAGAACTCGTTGCTGATGCCGTGAACGGCCATTGCGCCTTCATCGACATCGCGATCGGGATTGATGTACACGTGAAAGCTGCGCCCGGTCTGGCGCCGCTCGATCATCTCCAGCGCGCCGATCTCGATGATGCGGTGCCCCTGTTCTGGCTCCAGGCCGGTGGTTTCGGTGTCAAGAACGATTTGTCGCATGGGGGAAAGCGTGAAGTGTTCAGTGTGAAGTGTAAAGAATCAAAACCAACAACACCAACAACATCCTCGCAACAATCTTCACACTTCACACTTCACACTTCACACTTCACACTCCGCCTTGGCGGCCCGGCTGGCCAGCTCGTCGGCGCGTTCGTTTTCCGGGTGCCCGCTGTGGCCCTTGACCCAGTCCCACTGAACTTCATGGCGCTGGCGCGCGCTGTCCAGTCGCTGCCACAGCTCGGCATTTTTCACCGGCTTTCTGGCTGCCGTCTTCCAGCCGTTCTTCTTCCAGTTGGTCATCCACTCGGTTATTCCCTTGCGCACGTACTGGGAATCGGTGGTCAACACGACCGTGCACGGTCGCTTGAGCGACTCCAGCGCCTGGATGGCCGCCATCAGCTCCATGCGATTGTTGGTGGTGGCCGGCTCGCCGCCGGACAGTTCACGTTCGTGGCCATTCCAACGCAGCAGCGCACCCCAGCCGCCGGGGCCGGGGTTGCCCAGGCAGGCGCCATCGGTCCAGATATGCACGGGTCGGCTCATGCGGCGCGACACTGGCTGGGCACGGCCGAACCGCCGCTCATCTGCGCACGGCTGAAACGCAGCGGCTCGATGTGGGCCGGCTCGGCGGGTTTGCGCGCCACCACCACCAGCACCGGCACCAGGCCCGGCACCAGGCCGCGCAGCTGGAGGCTTGCCGAAATCGATAGCTGCAGATCGCAACGGACGTGCATCCACTGAAACTGCGGCCAGCTCGGCAGCTTGAGCGCCGTTCGCCCCAGCTCCCGCCAGGCCAGGCGGTGCCAGGGGTTGGCGGAAACCGAAACCAGCGCGCCGCCGGGCCTGAGTACTCTCGCGGCCTCTTCCAGCAGATCGCCGCAGATGGCCGGCTGCCAGACGTGGCGCAGCAGCACCGCCGGCACACTGTCGTCTTCCAGCGGCCAGCAGTCCAGCCGGGCACGAAACGGCCAGCAACAGGTATGCGCGTCCACCAGCACGCGACGACGACGCAGGCCGGTGCGCGGTGAGGCGCTCGCCGTCGGTGCGACCTCCAGAATCCAGTTCGGGCGCGGCTGCGCGAAACCGGCTTCGACCAGGCGGGTCTCCAGGGCTTGCAGGGCGGCGAACCCGGCCGGCATGGCGCCCACGTTAGAATGCTTCTTGGACACTGTTCAAGGATACCAGACGGAGCCGAAGATGCCGCTGTCGATCGAAGCCATACCTGCCCTGGAAAGCAACTACATCTGGGCCCTGCATGATGGCCGCCACGCCCTTCTCGTCGACCCCGGCGAAGCCGCGGGGCCGCTGCGCTGGCTGGGCGACAAGAACCTGGACTTGACTGCGCTGCTGATCACCCACCACCACTGGGACCACACCGACGGCATTGACGGCATTCTCGGCGAACACGCGGTGCCGGTCTACGGTCCGGAAGACCAGCGTATTCCCCAGGTCGATCACCCGCTCGCGGAGGGCGACCGCGTTGACCTCGACGCGCCCGGGGCGCAGTTCGAGGTGCTGAGCGTGCCCGGGCACACCAGTATCCACCTGGCCTATTTCGGCCATCGCATGGTGTTGTGCGGCGACGCTTTGTGCTCGGCCGGCTGCGGCCGGCTGTTCGAGGGCACGCCCGAGCAGATGCTGGCCTCGCTCGACAAACTGGCAGCGCTGCCAGCCGACACGCGCGTTCTTTGCGCCCACGAATACACCCTGGCCAACTGCCGCTTTGCGCTGGCCGTCGAACCCGACAATGAAGATTTGCAGGCACGCGTCCGCGAAGTGACCGCGCTGCGCGAGAGCGGCGACATCACGCTGCCCTCGAGAATCGGCGCAGAGCGTCGCTTCAATCCGTTTCTGCGCACGCGCGAACCGACCGTGGTCAAGACGGTTCAGCGACATCAGCCCGGCTGCAGCAGTGACCCGGTCGCGGTCTTTGCCGCCCTGCGGCGCTGGAAGGACAACTTCTGATCATGGTCGACCTGACACCCGTGCCGCAGGTCGATCATGTCGATGCCACCACCTTCCAGCGCGGGTACAAGAAACCGGCGCGGCCGCTGATCGTCAAACGGCTGACCGAATCCTGGCCGGCGCGCCGCAAGTGGACCGCCGCGCACATGAAAGAACGCGCCGGCAAGGTGGTGGTGCCGCTCTACGACAGCCGACCATCGCGCGGCCACAAACACCAGCACGCGCCGGCTGCGCGGATGCCGCTGGCCGAATACGTGGAGCTGCTGGAAAGCGGTGAGAACGACCTGCGGCTGTTCTTCTTCAACTTCTTCAACACCATTCCCGACCTGACCGAAGACTTCGAGTATCCGCAGCTGGGGCTGAGGTTCTTCAAAAAGCTGCCGGTGCTGTTCATGGGCGGGAAGGGAGCGCGGGTACAGCTCCACTTCGATATTGATATGGCCGATATCCTGCTGTGCCACTTCGGCGGCCCCAAGCGGGTGTTGCTGTTCTCGCCCGAACAGACACCCTGCCTCTATCGCGTGCCGTTTTCCTTCAGCGCCCTGTTCGACGCCCGCGTCGACCGGCCCGACTACGACAGATATCCGGCGCTGCAACAGGTCGCGGGTCAGGTCGCCGAGCTCGAACACGGTGACGCGCTCTACATTCCGCCGGGCTGGTGGCACTTTGTGGAATACCGCGATATCGGCTTTTCGATGTCGCTGCGAGCCTTTCCGCGAACACCCGGCAACCTCGCGCGCATGCTCTACAACCTGCTGGTGCTGCGCAGCATCGACGGACTGATGCGCAAGACGGTCGGCCAGGCCTGGAACGATCGCAACGAACGCCGTGCCGTGGAGCGAACGCACCGGAGACTGGGGCTAATCGCGTAACCTGCGCAGCCGGATAGCGGGGGCCGATGGCTTTGGCTATCTGGCTCTTGGCTTCAAGACCGGGAAACCACGGAAGACACGGAGAGAAAATTCTTTCGAAGGATCTTCGAGATCCTTTTTCCGTGTATTTCCGTGTTTCCCGTGGTTACAAGGTTCTGGCTTTACTGATTCAGCCCCAGCGCTGCAAGCTCCACGCGAGCAGCGGCGCCGTAGAGCCGGCTGGCCTCACCATCGACGGTCTCGCCCGGGGCCAGCTTTGGCCACAGGTCGGCAAGATCGGCGATGATGGCCTCGACTCGCTCGATTACTTCGGGATCGTGGCGGCGCTGATCGTCCGGCAGCTCATCCAGGCGCGCCTTCGCAACCTGCGTGAATCCCCAGGCGTCCTGGTATTCGTGAACGTTGACCAGGCGACCGTCCTCGACGCCCATGGCGTATTCCTCGCCGGCGGTGCGCAGCAGGCTCATGACGCTGTAGAGCGCTTCGGCCAGCGTGGTGTCGGCGGCGCCTTCGGCCTGGCCGATGGCCTTGACCAGGGCCTGGTAGGCGCTTTCCACCTCGGCCTCGTCGGCATCGTTCTCTACGGCCGTGGCCAGGGCGGTCAACTGTTGGTCGAATGGCTGGCCGCCGCGCGCCTCGATGGCGGGCACAAGCCCGGCATAGAGTTCGTCGCGCGGATGCTTCATGTGCGTGCGGGCCATGTCGGCCCGGCCCTGCGAGTACAGCGCGAAGCCGGCGGCCAGGTGGCCGCGGATCAGACCCAGCCGCGTCAGGTAGGCGGGGTCGTCGGTCTTGATATCGACGGGCGCGGCGCCCTCGCCTTCGCCTTCACCCTCGCCTTCTCCGGCGTAGAGTTGACCGCCCTCGCCTTCGCCGGCACCCTGCGCGCTGGCTTGAGCCACCATGCCGGGGGTCATGTCAGGGTCAGGCACCGGCGCCTGATCGGTGGCCATGGCCGAGGTACCGAACAGAGCGACGCTCATGCCGATCCAGAGTTTTCTGCGCTCGTTCATTGGACTTGCTCCGGGCTGGTTCGGGAAAGACCTCGGAGACTCGCACAGATGCGATTGATTTTCAATACCAATTATTTCAGAATCATCGCCTTCCCCCGACCACCCGAGAGAACATGATCCTTCAGATCGCCGACGCCCTCACCGCAACCGACCGCGAGGCGGCGCTCGAAACCGTCGCCCGAGCCAGGTTCGTTTCCGGCGCCACTACCGCCGGACGCGTGGCCCGGACCGTCAAACACAACCTGCAGGCCGAGGATTCGACCGCCGTTCGCGGCCTGCTGGCATTCATCGAGCGCCGGCTGCGCGCCCACCCGCTCATCCAGTCGGCGGCCCGACCGAAAACCTTCGTCAAGCTGCTGCTCAGCCGCTATGAGCCCGGCATGGCCTACGGCAGCCACGTCGACAACGCCTTGATGCAGGGCGGGCGCTCTGACCTGAGTTTCACCCTGTTTCTGAACGAGCCGGGCAGCTACGAAGGCGGCGAGCTGATCATGGAAGACAGCAGCGGCGAACGCGCCTGGAAGCCGCCCGCCGGCAGCCTGCTGCTGTATCCCGCCAGCACCCTGCACCGCGTCAGCGAAGTCACTCGCGGCGAGCGCCTGGCCGTCGTCGGCTGGATCGAAAGCCGCGTACGCTCGGCCGGGGAGCGGGAAATCCTGTTCGATCTCGAGCGCGCGATGAGCGCTGAGTACGACCAGCGCGGCAAAACCGATCAGTACGATCGCCTCAGCAAATGCTTCAACAACCTGCTGCGGCGGTGGCTGGGCTGACCTTCCCGGGTTCGCACGGCTGAACCGGCGGGGGTGTACAGGGTGTTCTGCCCGGCCCATGCAGTCCGCCCCGGACTCGAATCGGCTTGAATCCAGCGCAGTATCCGGATAGCCTAGATATATCTTTCAATCGCGATACAAGGATATAGTCATCGATCTGGACCGTGTCGGAAGGCACTGTAGCCTGCTGGGAGACGCTACCCGGCTGCGGCTGCTGGCGCTACTCGAGACTCAGGAACTGACGGTTGCCGAGCTGGCGCAGACCGCGCGCCTGGCCCAGCCGCGCGTGTCAACGCACCTGGCGCGCCTGCGCGAGGCGGGCCTGGTGGTTGATCGGCGCGACGGCGTCTCGGTCTACTACCGCCTGAGCAATACTGATGACAACCCGGAGCTGCATCGCCTCTGGGCCCTGTTTCGCGACCAGCTCGATGACGCCGTGGTAGCGGCCGATGCCGAGCGAGTACCGGCGGTCATGGCCGAGCGCGCGACCGGGCGCAGCTGGCCCGACTGGGCCGCCGGCGACATGGAACGACACTATTCACCGGGGCGCACCTGGGAAGCCACGACCCATGCCCTGGTTCAGCTGCTGTCGCTCGGCCGAGTGCTCGATATCGCTTCCGGCGACGGCGTGCTGGGCGAGCTGCTGGCCGGGCATGCCAAGACCATCGACTGCATCGATGTTTCCGAAAAGGTCGTCGCGGCCGGGCGCGAACGGGTCAAGCCTTTTCCCAATGTAAACATCCATCTCGGCGACATGCACAACCTGCCGTTCGATGACAGAACCTTCGACACGGCCTTGCTCATGCATGCCCTGACCTACAGCGAGCAGCCGGGTGCGGCGCTGGCGGAAGCCGCGCGCACCATGCAGCCTGGCGGACGCCTGGTCGGGGCAACGCTGAACAAGCATCGCCACAGCGCCCACGTCAAGAGCTTTGGGCATGTCAACAACGGCTTTACCACCAGCGAGCTGTCCGGCCTGCTCGACGCGGCGGGATTGCGCTGCACGTTTTGCGAGGTCACCTCGATCGAACGCAAAACCCCGAACTTTGAAATCATCACTTTTCTGGCGGAGAAACCATGACTCAACTCAAATGGCACGATCCCGATCGCGTCAGCACGCTCAACGACACGGTCGCAGAGCGCATTCTGCTTCTGGACGGCGCGATGGGCACCATGATCCAGAACGAAAAACTCGACGAGGCGGCATTTCGCGGCGAGCGCTTTGCCGACCACGCCGACGACCTCAAGGGCAACAATGACCTGCTGGTTCTGACCCGGCCCGATCTCATCAGCCGGATCCATCAGGACTTTCTTGAGGTTGGCTGTGACCTGATCAGCACCAACACGTTCAACGCCAACCGCATCAGCCAGGCTGACTATGCGCTGACGGACTTCTCCGAGGAGATCAACCGTGAAGCCGCAAAGCTGGCTCGCGCTGCCTGCGACGCATCGGCCGAAAAGACCGGCCAGCCGCGCTTTGTCGTCGGCGTCATCGGGCCCACGACGCGCACTGCCTCGATTTCGCCGGACGTCAGCGACCCGGGTTTTCGCAACGTCGATTTTGCCACCCTGGCCGAAGCCTACCGCGAATCAGCCCGTGGTCTGCTCGACGGCGGCGCGGATCTGCTGCTGATCGAGACCATCTTCGACACCCTCAACGCCAAGGCGGCCATCTACGGCGTCTACGAAGAGTTCGAGCACCGCGGTGAGCGCTGGCCGCTGATGATCTCCGGCACCATCACCGACGCTTCGGGCCGCACCCTGTCGGGGCAGACACCCGAAGCCTTCTACTACTCCATCGAGCACGGTGAGCCGTTCTCGGTGGGCTTCAATTGCGCGCTCGGGGCCGAGCAGCTCAAACCGCACATGCGGTCGCTCGCGCGCGTGGCCGACCATCTGGTCTCGGCTCACCCCAACGCCGGGCTGCCCAACGAATTCGGCGAATACGATCAATCACCGGAGGTGATGGCCGAAACCATCGAAGCGTTCGCCAGCGAAGGGCTGGTCAACATCATCGGCGGCTGCTGCGGCACCACGCCCGAGCACCTGGCGGCAATTCGCCAGGCGATCGAAGGCCACTCTCCCCGTTCCATTCAGACCAAGAAGGCGGCATGAGCAACACTGAATCCAACAAGCGTTACACGCGACTGAGCGGTCTCGAACCGCTGGTCATCACACCTGAACTGAACTTCATCAACATCGGCGAGCGCACCAACGTCACCGGCTCGGCGCGCTTCAAGCGCCTGATTGCCGAAGACCGCTACGAAGAGGCGGTCGAAGTGGCCCTGCAGCAGGTCGAAAACGGCGCTCAGATCATTGACGTCAACATGGATGAGGGCCTGCTCGATTCCGAGGAGGCGATGACCCACTTCCTCAACATGATTGCCGGCGAGCCGGATATCTCCCGCGTGCCGGTGATGATCGACTCCTCCAAATGGAGCGTGATCGAAGCCGGCCTGCGCTGCCTGCAGGGCAAGGGCATCGTCAACTCGATCAGCCTCAGTGAGGGCGAAGAAGCTTTCCTGGAAGAAGCGCGCAAGATTCGCCGCTACGGCGCAGCGGTCGTCGTCATGGCCTTCAACGAAGAAGGCCAGGCCGATAACGCCGAAGACATGGTCGCCTATCTGTCCCGCGCCCACCGCCTGCTGGTCGAGGAAGCCGGCTTTCCACCGGAAGACATCATCTTCGACCCCAACGTGTTTCCGGTAGCCACCGGTATTCCCGAACATGACAACTATTCGGTCGAGTTCATCGAGGCGGCCAAAGAGCTCAAGAAACGATTCCCCGACTGCCACATTTCCGGCGGCGTATCGAACATGTCGTTCTCCTTCCGCGGCAACAACCCGGTCAGAGAGGCGATGCACTCGGTATTTCTCTACCACGCCACCCGGGCGGGCATGGACATGGGGATTGTCAATGCCGGTCAGCTGGCCGTGTATGACGACATCGACCCGGAGCTGCGCGAGCTGGTCGAAGACGTCGTTCTCAACCGTCGCTCCGACGCCACCGAGCGCCTGCTCGACGCAGCAGAAGAGTACAAGGGCGAAGGCAAGAAGGAAGAGCAGGACGAAGCCTGGCGCGACAAACCGGTGGCCGAGCGCCTGAGCTACAGCCTGGTCAAGGGAATCGACAAATATGTCGTCGAGGACACCGAAGAAGCGCGCCAGCAGTTCGACAAGGCGCTGGAGGTCATCGAAGGACCACTGATGGACGGCATGAACTACGTCGGCGACCTGTTCGGTGCCGGCAAGATGTTTCTGCCGCAGGTGGTCAAGTCCGCGCGCGTGATGAAAAAGGCGGTGGCTTATCTGGTGCCGTATCTTGAAGCCGAAAAGACCAGCCGCGAGAAGAAGGGCAAGGTGCTGCTCGCCACCGTCAAGGGCGACGTGCACGACATCGGCAAGAACATCGTCGGCGTGGTGCTCGGCTGCAACGGCTTCGACGTGCATGACCTGGGCGTGATGGTACCGGCCGAAAAGATTCTCGAGGAGGCGCGCAAGGAGGAGGTCGACATGATCGGTGTCTCCGGCCTGATCACGCCCTCGCTCGACGAAATGGTCGGCGTTGCCGAAGCCATGAATGAAGCGAAGTTCGAGATGCCGCTGCTGATCGGTGGCGCCACGACCTCACGCGCACACACCGCGCTCAAGATCGATCCGGCCTATCCGGGCCCGGTGTGCTGGGTCAAGGACGCGTCACGCTCGGTGGATGTCGTGCGCAAGCTTGCCAGCAATCAACACCGCGACGGCTACGCCGCCGAGATTCTGGCCGACTACGAGGAATACCGCGAGCGCAGCGCCAAGAAGCGCCGGCGCAAGCCGCTGATCTCCATCGAGGCGGCGCGCGAGAACGCCTTCCGCCCGGACTGGAGTGAACATCGACCCGAAAAGCCGAAACAGCCGGGCGTGCATGTTTACGAGGACTGGCCCATTGCCGACCTGGTCGAATACATCGACTGGACCCCCTTCTTCCAGACCTGGGAAATCAAGGGCCGCTACCCCGATATCCTCGAGGACGAGGATGCCGGCGAGGCCGCGCGCAGCCTGTTTCGCGACGGCAAGGACATGCTTCAGCGCATCATCGACAACAACTGGCTCACGGCGCGCGCCATTTGCCAACTGTGGCCGGCCGCGCGTGATGGTGACGACGTGCTGTTCTATACCGACGAGTCACGCAGCGAGATCGCCGAGCGCATGGTCATGCTGCGCCAGCAGGCCGACAAACCTTCGGCCAACCTGTGTCTGTCGGACTTCGTGGCCGACGCCGACAGCGGTATCGAGGACTGGGTCGGCCTGTTTGCAGTCACCACGGGCATCGGCCTGGAGGAAGCCCTCGAGCAGTTCCCGGAAACCGACGACTACAGTCGGATTCTTCTGCAGTCAATGGCAGATCGCCTCGCCGAAGCGCTGGCCGAGGCGCTGCACGTCAAGGTGCGCCGCGAAATCTGGGGTTACGCCGCCGACGAGGCGCTGGACAACGAGGAGCTGATCCGCGAGAAATACCGCGGCATCCGACCAGCTCCCGGTTACCCGGCCTGCCCCGACCACAGCGAAAAACAGAAGCTGTTCGAGATGCTGGATGTGACCAACAAGATCGGCATGGAGCTGACCGACGGCTTTGCCATGAAACCGATGGCCGCCGTCAGCGGCTATTACTTCGGGCACCCCGAAAGCAAATACTTCGTGGTGGGCAATCTAGGCAAGGATCAGGTGGAAGACTACGCCCGGCGCAACGACCTCAGCGTGGCCGAGGCGGAGAAGTACCTGCGACCAAACCTGGATTACTGATCACGCCGGGCCGGGCGCCAATGGTACCGGCCGCGCGCAGGTTTCGCGCAGCGCCACCAGAGGCGTAGCGCCGCAGACTTGATCGGGCCGCATCAGCGGCCCGATCCTTCCTGCCTTCTCCGTATGCTGGTCGCGCTGCGTGCTGCCCTTCGCGATACCGGCATCCACCGGGTGCCGGACACTACCAGATCAGATCATCCGGCACGGGCGGATAGTGGCTGCCGTCATCCTCGGGCTCGTCGCGGCCTTCCAGGTCGGGCACCAGATCCGGGGCAACCTCGCGGTACTTTTCCAGGGTATCGAGCGCGACCAGCAGATAGGATCCGCGCAGGTTGACCACCCCGATGTCGCCGCGGTTGAGCTGCTCGCGCTGCTCGGGCGTGCACAGCACGCGCCGGATGCGGCCGATGTGCTCGAAATAACGCGGCACCTCCGCATCCTTGCGATTGAGGGTGTTGCCCTTGATGATGGAATCCAGCTGGAGGTTGCGGCGACGGCGCGCTTCCTGCTCGGCAACGCGACGCTGCCTGGCGGCCTCTTTTTCCTGTGCCTCGGCCTTGCGACGGGCGTCGTAGGCCCGCGCCAGGTCAGAGCGCCCGGCATCTTTCCTGCCCGCGGTACGCTTTTTCTTTTTCCTGCCGGAACCGCCGCGGCCGCGGGTCTTGCCCGCCCCGGCCTCGGCGGCACCGGGCTTGCCCCGGCGCCGGCGGCTCTTCTCGACCTGTTTTTCGTCAGCCAGCCCTGCCTTGAGCAGGGCGTCCTGCAATGTCCCCATGGCGATTCTCGAGGCTGCCGGTCAGTTTCCGGACTCGCTGTCGGCCACTTCCAGCAGCTCGACTTCGAAGATCAGGGTGGAGTTGGGGCCGATCGGGCCGGGTCGCCCCTGATCGCCATAGGCCAGATCCGAGGGGATGAAGAATTCGTAGGTGGCACCCTCGGACATCAGCTGAAGCCCTTCGGTCCAGCCGGGAATCACCTGATTGAGAGCAAAGGTGGCAGGCTCGCCCCGATCGCGGGAGCTGTCGAACTTGGTGCCGTCGATCAGTGTTCCGGTGTAGTGGACGGTCACGCGATCCTCGGCTGCCGGGCTGGTACCCTCGCCTTCTTCGATCACGCGGTACTGCAGACCCGAGTCGGTCACCATGACCTCATCGCGCTGGGCATTTTCCGCGAGAAAGGCCTCGCCTTCTTCACGGTTGCTGGCAGCCTCTTCCTCGCGCTGCGCTTCCATCTGCTGCTGACGGCGCTGCATGAACGCCTCGCGCTCGGCCAGGGCTTCTTCGCTGGTCATGCGGGTTTCTTCACCGCTGTAGCTGGCCCGCAGGGCTTCAATGAGCAGGTCCAGATCAAGATCCATGTCCTGTTCGGCCAGGGATCCGCCGATATCCATGCCAATGGTGTAGCTGAGGCGTTCTTCAGGCGTCTCGAGTGAGCCGTCTTCGGCCACAGCCGCGGTCGAAATACTCGCGGCCAGCACGGAGCCGGCCAGAATTCGGGCGATTTTCATGGGTTGGAACTCCTTGGATAGGGGAATGGAAATCCTGAATGAGCTTGTGACCCGCGCGAAGCGGACCAGTTCCGTCGCGAAGTCTATCAGATCGGTCAGGCGGGCTCGGTGCAGCTTGCCCCGATTAAAAGGCCTTGACTCCGTAATGGTGTTTTACTAGACTAATACACCAACACGACGGCCATAAGGAGCTGACCATGTTGCCGATTGCAAAACGCCACCGACTCGTCATACCCCACCGCCTGGCGCTGACCGCCGCGGCAGTATGCCTGATCCTGTCCTTTACTGCCGACCGCTCCGATCCCGATGGGCAACTGCAGGCCGAGCACGGCAGCCACATGGAACGAATCGAAACCATCGACAGCAGCGCGGAGGCAATTCGCCAGCACGAGGCCGGCAGCAGCACAAGGCGCAGCGGGCGGCTGCGGCTGCTGCCCTGGTTCTCCGGTTTGATGCGCTGGTGATGGCCCCCAGCTGGGACGACAACCAGCCCATCTACTGGCAGCTGCGGGAAAAAACCGTGGCCGCCATCATCGACGGCACCCTGCCTGAGGGCGAACCGCTGCCGTCGGTACGCCAGGTGGCAGTGGACTTCCAGATCAACCCGCTGACGGTTTCGAAAGCCTATCAGTCGCTGGTCGACGACGAGCTGGTCGACAAGCGTCGCGGGGTGGGCCTGTTCGTGCGCGAGGGCGCGCGCAGCCAACTGCTCGAGAGCGAGCGCAACCGCTTTCTCAACGAAGAGTGGCCGCGCCTGGCCCGTCGCATCGAAACCCTGGGGCTGTCGATTGAAGATCTGCTGGCCGCCCGCCAAACCAAGGAGAGCGACTCATGACCCTTAGCATTCACGCGCGCAATCTCAAACGCCACTACGGCAGCAACCGGGCGGTTGACGGTATTGACCTGGCCATTCCCGCCGGCCGGATCGTTGGCCTGATCGGGCCCAACGGCGCCGGCAAGACCACGGCATTGAAAGCCATCCTCGGACTGACGCGCTTCGAGGGCGACCTGCAGGTTCTGGGCCGCCGACCCGACAAGGACCGTGCCCGCTTGATGGAAGAGGTCTGCTTTATCGCCGACGTGGCCGTGCTGCCACGCTGGGCGCGCGTGTGGCAGGTCATCGAAATGAGCGAGCGCCTGCATCCGCGGTTCTCCCGCGAGCGTTGCATGCACTATCTCAACAACACCCGGGTCAGGCTCGACAGCAAGGTCAAGGCCTTGTCAAAAGGCATGGTGGTACAGCTGCACCTGGCGCTGGTCATGGCCATCGACGCCAAGCTGCTGGTACTCGACGAGCCCACCCTGGGCCTGGATATCCTGTTCCGCAAGCGCTTCTATTCCAACCTGCTCAACGAGTACTTCAACGAGCAGCGAACCATTCTGATCACGACGCACCAGGTCGAGGAGGTCGAACACATCCTGACCGACCTGTTGTTCATCAAGGACGGCAAGCTGGTGGTCAACGCCACCATGGACGCGGTGCACGAACGCTATTGCGAAGTCATGGCCAAGCCGGAGCATGTCGAGGCAGCTCGCGCCATGAGCCCGATTCACGAGCGCGTGCTGTTCGGGCGACACATCTTTCTCTTTGACGGCGCCGATCCCGAGCGTCTGAGTGCGATCGGAGAACTGCACCGCCCCAGCATTGCCGACCTGTTCGTGGCTCTGATGGGCGAGGAGTACAACCACGGCCACAGCGCGGGAGAAGCAGCATGAGCACACGGCAAATTTCCACCCTGTGGGCGCTGATGCGGCGCGAGCTCTGGGAAAGCCCGGGCGCGTTCAAATGGGCGCCGATCTCGATCCTGGGCCTGACCCTGTTCTTCATTGTCTTCGGGCTCATCCTCGGTTCGCGTTTCGACAACGAAATGGCTTTCACGCTGGACGCCATCCGGCAGTTTGCCGGCGTGCCGGCCGAGCAGCGGCAGCTGTTTGTCACCGGCGCCCTGTTCACGGTCTCGGCGCTGTTCTTCCAGGTGCTGCTGCTGGTGCTGCTGTTCTACCTTTCCAGCTGCCTCTACGATGAGCGCAAGGATCGCTCGATCCTGTTCTGGAAATCGCTGCCCGTCTCCGACACGATGACGGTGGCCTCGAAAGTGCTGACCGCCTGCCTGCTCGCGCCGGCGATCTACCTGATCGTGGTCATCATCACCCAGCTCATCGTGCTGCTGATTGCCACCGGCTTCGGCCTGATGGCCGGCATCAACCCGTTGACCACTTTCTGGCTGCCGGCCAGCCTGCCGAAGCTGTGGCTCGTGATGGCGCTTGGCCTTCTGATTCAGGGGTTGTGGCTTCTGCCGATTTACGCCTGGCTGGCATTCTGCTCGTCCTGGGCTCCGCGGGTGCCGATTCTCGTGGCCGTGGCCGTACCCGCCGTGCTCGCACTGCTGCAACACGCCTGGAGCCTGCTGTCGAGCTTCAGCCTGCCCGGGATCAATGTCGGCCTGATCCTCCTCAAGCGCCTGGGCAGTGGCATTCTGCCAACCAACATCAGCTGGCGCGTGGAGTCCGGCGGCGACACTGCTGACCTGGCGGATGTCGAGTTCAGCGAAGACTTGTTCATGAGCTTTTCCAACAGCCTGGATTACCTGCTGCGCCCGGACATGTGGATCGGCATCGGCATTGCGCTGGCGCTGCTGGCCGGGGCCGTCTGGTTCCGCCGCCGTGCGACCGACAGTTGAACCGCTGGGCTGTCGTGGTGGCCATTCCGACGTCGATCGCCACGCCGATCCTGGCCGCGCTGCTGGCCGGCGCATTCGTGCCCGCCTGGTCGGACGGCAGCTGGACTGCCACGGCCGGCGCCGCCCTGGCAGCCGCGGCACCCCTGGTTTTTCTGCTCGCCTTCCGCCGGCGGCGGGGGAGCCTCAACGGGCACCCGCTGATCGTGTCCGTCCTCAGCGGCCTGGGCTGTGTTGTGGTGATGGTTGCTGAAACCCGCGCCGGCCCGGCGCCGGGCGGGCCTCTGTTCCTCTCGCTTTTCGCGCTGGCGGTCTGGATGCTCTGGCAGCGTGGACAACGATCGCGGTCCGAACAACGCTGAGCGCAGTCATCGGCCGTTGGCTGGCCCGAGCGGCGCAGTCACCGCGTTGCATTCCGTGGCACGATTGGCCGACGATCTGCGTTATCAACAGTTCTGAGGAACACGCCCAACTGACCGGACCGCGGGATACTGCTCATGCAACTCGACTCTCCTTTCATTCGCCTGCCCTATCGCTTCGATGCGGCAACCGTCCGCGCGGAGATCGACGCCGTGGCGCCTACCGACGCCTGGCAGGCCCATCCGCGCGGGCTTGCCGGTCATCACGTGCTTCCGCTCGTCACCGCCGACGGCGGCGACGACGCCGGTCGCCTGGAGGGCAGCATGCAGTCCACCGCCTGGCTCGAAAAGCTGCCGTCACTGAAGACCATGCTCGGGGCGCTGGACACCATCGTGGGGCGTGCGCTCCTGGTTCGGGTGGAGCCATCGCAATCGGCCGAGCGAACGGTTGATGCCGGCGCCTACTGGCACCGCCGCTGTCGCGTGTTCATGGTCATTTCCGGAGGCGACGGCGCCGAATGGCGCTGCGGCAACAGTTCGGCGACCATCCCGAACGGCCAGGCCTGGTTGATGGATGGCTGGCGAGGCTACGACTACACCGCCGCTGAAGATGCCGGGCTGATCTATCTGGCGGTCGATACCGTCGGCTCGGGTACCTTCCGGTCAACGATGAAGTCTGCCGATCGCCCGCTGGATGCCGCCCGGGAAGCAGGCATGAGTCCGCGTCAGATCAACCTCAAATCCACGACCGTAGCGCTCGATACCGAGACCGTGCGCGTCAACCGCGTGATGTCGCCGTGGGAAATGGAAAGCCTGATCGAAGACATCATGGCCGAGCTCAGACCGCTTGTTCCGCCGAATGCAGCCCATCTGCCCAAGCTGGAGGCGGCCCTGGAGCAGTACCTGAACCAGTGGCAGGGCATCCACGCGCGCCACGGCGACGACGACGCCGGCGATCCGGCTTACCGACAGGCGATGGAGCAGCTCGTTGCTCAAGCAGGCATGTTCGCCGGTAACTGGCGCCTGCCCAACGGCCTGGACGTGGCCCAGGCGCTGTATCAGACGGTGGTGGTCGGGGCACTGCGTGACGCTGAGGGCAAGCCGGTCGTTGTCGTTCCGCCCGGAATGAAGGCCGGGAAACCAGACGAGGCGACAGCACCACTGCCCCCGGCACCGCCAGCCGACCTGCAGCAGCCTGAAAACGATCCGCTGGCAGGCGCGCAAGACGTCCCCGGCGCTGCGCACCCGCAACCGGAGCCCGCCATCGGCGCGCCCAGCCGTACGCCACAGCCACCGGCACGAGCCGCTCAATCGCCCGCGCCCGGAACGGCCCACGCCGGTGCCGACCACCCGGCCGGCGCCAACGTCAACGACCCGGAGCACTCGCCCCTGCGCAGCGTGCACACGGCCAGCCTGCCGAAACTGCTGCAGCAGGCTGCAAGCTCATTGCTCGTGAGCACCTATCAGGCCGGCAAATTGGTGATCGTGCGCGAGAACGAAGGCAAGCTCAACACCCACTTTCGCGTCTACAACCGCCCGATGGGCCTGGCCCACGACGGCGGACGCATGGCGCTGGGCACGGCGTTGTCGGTGGAGTACTACCGGAACATGCCGGAGGTGGCCCGCAAACTCGAGCCGCAGGGACGCCACGATGCCGCCTTTCTGCCCCGGCACGGCCACATCACCGGCAATATCGACATCCACGAGATGGCCTGGGCCGGCGACGAGCTGTGGCTGGTCAACACCCGCTTTTCCTGCCTGTGCACGCTCGACAACGAGCACAGCTTCGTGCCGCGGTGGCGGCCGAAATTCATCTCCGGCTACGCCCCGGAGGACCGCTGCCATCTCAACGGCCTGGAGGTTGTCGACGGCCGGCCGAAGTATGTCACCGCCCTGGGCACCTCCGACATCGCCGGCGGATGGCGCGAAAACAAGGCCGGCGGCGGCGTGCTGATCGATATCGAATCCGACGAGATTATCTGCCGCGGCCTGTCGATGCCGCACTCGCCGCGCTGGTATCAGGACAAGCTCTGGGTACTCGAGTCAGGCAACGGCACCCTGGCCACGGTCGACCCGGCCAACGGCCAGCTCGAAACCGTGGCCGAGCTGCCGGGCTTCACCCGCGGGCTCGACTTTCTCGGACCCTATGCCTTCGTCGGTCTGTCACAGGTGCGCGAATCGGCCGTGTTTTCCGGCATTGCACTCACTGAGCGACTCAGCGAACGCAACTGCGGCGTGTGGGTCGTCGATATCCGCTCGGGGCAGACGGTCGGCCTTCTGAAGTTCGAGGATGCGGTGCAGGAAGTCTTCGCGGTCTCGGTTCTCGGCGGCATGCGCTTCCCCGAGGTGCTCGGCGGCAACGACAAGCATCTGGCCCTGAGCTATGCCCTGCCGGACGAAGCGCTCAAGGAAGTTGTGCAAGCACAACCCACCGCGCCCTGAAGCGGCTGAATGCAACCTGCTTTGATGCCGGGTTAGTAACCCGTCGCCTTCTCTTCGGGGTCTTTCAGCTTCGCGCGCCGGAACCAGTGGACGCGACATTCCAGACCGCGCGGGCTGCGCCCGATATAGACGAACTCGATCCGTGGCCACACCGGCATCCGGCCGGTCTCGCCGAAGCGCTTGTTTTCCAGCTCCAGCAACACGCCGATGCAGGGCCAGTCGTGCCTGCGGGCATCCTCCTCCAACAAGCGTACGCTCTTGCGAAGCAGGTTGTAGACGAGTCGGGTATGTCGCCACTGCGGCGCAACGTAGCTTCGATAGTAATAAACCGGCTGCCCCAGTTGATCGGGCCACTGCGGTACGGCCGTGCCCACCGCCGCGATCCTGCCCTCGCCATCGCGCGCGAACATCACCACCTGACTGACGCGCCGGCGCGGGTCCTGGCCACCGGGAAGCGCCTTCTCCCGGCGCCAGAACGCGACGATCTCAGCGGCATCCGAGTTGGTCAGATTCGCCCAACCCTGATGATAGGTGAGCCCGTTCAATCCGCCTCCGATGGCCTGATTCATGGCCCTGCGCTCTTTTTTGACAACAGTAATGCTTTAACGAGATTTCAGCTCCGACTCCGCCAGCCGCCAGGCGGAAACAAACGCGGTTGCTTATGCAAATCATTTTCATTTAGAATTGCGCCGCGCTACTCAAATCCACCCTGAAACCTCGACCAAGAAAGGAGCAACTTCGTGATCAGACCCCTTCTGCTCACCGGCCTGGCCCTGAGCATTGCCGCCCCCGGGTACGCCCGGGATCCCAACGAGCCCCCCCAATCACAGGCTCAAGTGCGCCCGGCCGATGAAAGCGCGCCGCTCGCACTCATGCTGCCCGACCGGGTACGCGTGGTCGGCAGCCGCGAAGACGCCCGCCAGACGGCCGGAACCAGCGCCGTCATCGATCCACAGCAGCTGCAAATCGAAGCGCAGACCGACGTCAATCAGCTGCTCAAGACGGTGCCAGGCGTCTATATTCGCGAGGAAGACGGACAGGGCCTGCGGCCCAATATCGGCATTCGTGCCGCCGCCGGCGGCCGCTCGAGCAAGCTCACGCTACTCGAAGACGGGGTACTGATCGCACCGGCGCCCTACTCGAACCCGGCGGCCTATTATTTCCCCCAGGCCTTCCAGATGCACGCCGTCGAAGTGCTCAAGGGCGCACCGCTGCTCAGATACGGCCCGCAGACGACCGGTGGGGTGATCAACCTGGTCAGCACACCGATTCCCACCGACACCAGCGGTCGCATTCTGACCACTCTGGGAGAGAACAGCGAGCACAACACGCACGCCTGGCTGGGCGGGCGCGAAGGCGGTTTTGGCTGGCTGGTCGATACCGTCTATCGCAGCAGCGAGGGCTTCAAGGACATTGATCGCAGCAGCCGCGACACCGGTTTCGACATCCAGAGCTACATGCTCAAGTTCGGCTGGACCGGCGGGCGCCACAGCCTGCTCGCCAAGGCCCAATACTCCGAGGAGACCTCGAACGAAACCTATACCGGCCTGACCGACGCCGATTTCGAACGTAACCCCAACCGGCGGTCCGGCCTGTCGGAGCCGGATCAGATGAATAATGACCACCAGGGCTTTTCGCTGACCTGGGACTTCGACCTGAGCGATCAGCTGACGTTGTCGGCACTCGCCTACCACAACGAATTCGCGCGCGACTGGTTCAAGGGCAGCTTCGGCGCTCTCGTCGATGCCGCCAATGCCGGCGACGACCACGCTCTGGGCGTACTTCATGGTGAAATCGATGCCCAGGATCTGACCTACAAGCACAACAGCCGCGAGTACGAGTCTTACGGACTGGAGCTGGAAGTCGACGCCCGGCTGGCCGATCATCGCCTGCTCATCGGCGCACGTGACCACAGCGACCGCATGGACCGTTTCCAGCCCGCAGAAGTATACGACCAGATCAACGGTCAGCTGGTTCTACAGGATCGAATCTCCCCCACCGGCGGCAACAACCGTCTTGAAGGCGCCGACGCCCAGGCCTTCTGGGCGCTCGATCAGTGGCAGCTCACACCCGACTTCCGGCTTGATCTGGCGCTGCGATACGAAGATGCGGAAACCTATCGACGACAATTCGACACGCCGGATCGCTCCGACCTGCCGGCACGACGTCAAAGCAGCGCCCGCGAGTGGCTGCCGGGTGCCTCGCTGACCTGGGACTTCAGCGAGCAGAATCAGCTGCTTGCCGGTGTACACCGTGGCTTTGCACCGCTGGGCGGCGGCGCCAAAGAAACCGACGAGCCGGAAACCAGTCTCAACTACGAGCTCGGCTGGCGCCACTTCCGCAACAACCTGTTTGTGGAGCTGGTCGGCTTTTACAGCGACTTCGAAAACCAGGCAGAGGTCTGCTCCAACGCAAGCCCCTGCAGCAATGGTGCCACCAGCGGCAGCTTCGTGACCGGCGAGGCCGTGGTCAAGGGCGTCGAGTTCCAGCTTGGCAACGAATGGCGCAGCGGTGGCCTGACCATCCCGCTGAGCTTCAACTACACCTACAGCAGCGCAAAGATCAGCGCCGACAACGTGGTCTCCGGCGTCTCCGATGGCGACAAGCTGGCCGATATTCCCGAAAACATCTTCAGCCTGCGCCTTGGCTTCGAGCATGCCTCCGGATGGGACAACCACTTTGTCGCCAAGTACATGGACGAGACCTGCGTCCAGGTCGGCTGCAATCGAACCGGTGACCCCTTCGCTCGCACCGAGTCCCTGCTCGTGGTCGACTGGATCTCGCGCTACGCCATCAATGAAAGCGTGACCGCCTTCGTCAAGGTCGACAACGTGCTCGATGAACAGGTCATCATCTCGCGCCTGCCCCACGGTGCTCGCCCCAACAAGCCGCGCACCGGCATGGTCGGCATCGACTATCGCTTCTGACCGCTCGGGCAGCCGTTCTGCGGCGAAGCCCGGCCCGCCGCGCGGCGGGCCGGGCTTCGCCGCTGACCGGGTTGACGCTTGCACTGCAGTGCACCTATCGTGATGCTCCCATGACCCTCCCCGACACAGAAGGCCTTCCAGAATGAAACATGCACTGCTTGTCTGCGGCTCGGTTCTGATGCTGACCTTTGGCTGCAGCTGGGTGGAGCTTGACCCGGGCGCCGATAGCGTGCGCCTGGTTGAAAGCTCCAGAGCCAGCAACTGCGAACGCCTGGGCGTGACCACCACTTCCGTGCGCAGCCGGGTGGCCGGCGTCGAACGCAGCGCGGACAAAGTGGCTGGGGAACTGGCAGACCTGGCGCGCAACAGCGCCCGGGAACTCAATGGCGACACCATCGTCGCCGATGGCCCGCTGCGCGACGGTGAACAGCGGTTCATCATCTACCGCTGCCGCAAGCGCTAGGAAACTGCCGGAGAGCTGCTGCACGAGTGTCTGACGGCGTCCTGCGGTACTCGAAATGCTCATGTATCGATCTGTACACTCCGGCTTCTGCGTTCCGGCGAACACCGTCAGACACTCGCTCGCTACGCTCTCCGTCAGTTTCCTTAGTCCAGGGCGGAGAGGATCGCCTTGCAGAAGGCCGGCAGGTCATCGGGGACGCGGCTGCTGATCAGATTGCCATCGACGACGACTTCTTCGTCGACCCAGTCAGCGCCGGCGTTGACCATATCGTCGCGAATCGAGGCAAACGAAGTAGCCCGTTTGCCGCGGATGATGTCGGCCGAAACAGCCATCCAGCCGCCGTGGCAGATCCAGGCCACCGGCTTGCCGGCCGCGTTCGCGGCGCGTACCAGATCGACCATGCTGCGATGCCGGCGCATTCGATCCGGCGCCATGCCGCCGGGAATTACCACGGCATCAAAATCATCGGCCTTGACCCTTGATGCGTCGGCATCGACCCTGACCGGATAGCCCTTGCCGCTGTGGTATTCATCCTTGCCGGCACCGAGCACCGAAACCTTCGCGCCGGCCTCGATCAGGCGCAGCCGCGGATAATGCAGCTCCAGTTCCTGATAGTCGTCTTCGGCGAGAATCGCGATGTGCTTGTTGCTGATGGTCATTCATGCCTCCTGTCGAGAGTGCTGTATGACAGTAATGCATGCGCATCGGTGAAGAATCAAGGGCGCGAGCAAACGAGATCGCTGCCGGCCCGGGAAATCAAAGCTGGCAGTTCAGCATGGCGTTCAGGGTCTGCTCCTCCTCGCTGAGCGCATCGGCATCGAAGAGCCGGCCTGCGTAGGCGTACTGGCGCCCGAACATCGCCGTCAGCTCGTAGATCTCGCGCGGTTCGAGCTGCGCTTCCAGTTCGTCGTGCCGGAAGCCCATGAGAGCCCCGTCTTCCGCAAAATACATGCTGGCGACAAAGCGCTTGCGGCCCTCGGTCGAAAGCATCGTAAGCGGCGAGCCGGCGCCGGCCGCTAGTTCTGTCAGGTGACGATCAAGGTCTTCGCGCGTGTTGATGGTGGCGTTCGCCCGGATGCGCTCGCGCGCCTCGTCACGCTCGGGGCAGCCGCGTATGTAAGAAGGCTTGTCGGTGTAAGCGAAGACGTCATCGGGCAACTGTGAAGCGTCGAGCAGGCCAAGCTGATCGAATCCCTCGGCGATCGCGTTGAACCCCTCGGGTCCACCCTGCCACCCGACCAGCGTGTGGACGATCTCGCCGTCGCGCACGAAATGAAACTGGGGCGTCGAGCCGAATTCGGCAACCGGCCAGCCGGCCGGATCGTCAGCCAGCACGGTGGGCACATTCGGATAGTGGTCATTCCAGTGCGCGAGGGAATGAAAAGTACCATCCATGGATGGACCTGCCACCCAGACGGAGCGCGAGCGAATCAAAGCGCCCAGCGTCTCGTCGGCCGGCAGCTCCTGAGCCGCCGCCCGAGAAAAGCTGCAGCCGGGGCTTGTGACGACCAGGAGCTTCGGTTCTTCAAGCGTCAGCCACTCGCCGCGCAGCCGGTTGGCCTCGTTCTCCACCCGCCAGATCTTCAGCCCGCTATCGGGGCGCTTTTCGGACGGGGCGACCCGTTCGGGCACGTCCGGCAGCTCGACATCCGGATACTGCGCTCTGATTTCACGCGCCGCCTCGTAGCGACCCGCCGCCTGATAAGCCCTGAGCAGCCGAGCCAATTCCCCGGCATCGGCCAGCTCACGCGAATAGGCCTCATCCACGGCCGCTCGAAGTCGCTCGAGTATCCAGTCTGGACGAGCATAGAATGACACGTTCCGGACGGCCCGCAGCCGAATCGAGACTTCGCCGTCGCTCGCCTGCGTCAGGTCTGAACCGTAGGCCTTGTCGCACCACAGCGCGCGGAAGCCAGCGGCCAGCTGTTCGGCGAGACCGCCGGTCTCGCCTTCGGAATAATCGTACGCACTGGAGATGGCCATCAGCTCGGTCAGGCGCTCGTCGTCGCTGCGCGTATCGCTCTCGCAAGCCGGCTCACCCGCAAGAACCAAATACGGCGCAAGCAACAGTACAAAAAACCAAAAAACACGCAAAGCCACTACTCTGCCTCCACTGTGAATCAATACCCCTACTTATAGAATGCCGCACACGCCTGGTCGATTTCAAACGCGCTCTGGAACCGCCGGTACTGTGCTTTAGCCGGTCAGCCCGTGCCCGATCATGCCCATCAGAAAGCCGGCCACGGCGCCCAGCGGCGGCGCCCAGTGGCGCTCGAGCCGCGCCTGGGGCGCGATGTCCTGGAAGATCAGGTAGAGGATGCCGCCGGAGGCGAACAACATGATCGCCGCGACGATCGCCTGCTGATCGGCGAGCAGAAAGAACCCGGCCAGCGCGGCGGCCGGGCCGAGCAGCGCAATGGCCGAGAAGGTGACCAGCACGGCTGCCTGCGAGGTGGCCGTGCTGTCGCGAATCTCGCGGTAGGCGTTGAACGCTTCGGGCACGTTCTGGAGCGCGATCAGCACCGCCAGCAAGGGTGCGGTGCTGCGGTCGATGGCGAACACGGCGCCCAGCGCCAGGGCCTCGGGCAGAAAGTCGGCGAGCATGGCCACGAACTGGCTCGCCGAGGTGCGGCGCCGCGCGAGCCCGCGGTCGAGCAGCAGAAAGGCCGCTCCGCCGAGCGAGAACCAGAGTGCGGCGCTGATCAGCGACAGCTCCTCCATGCCGTCGGGCACCAGCACCAGCGCAACCGCCGCCAGCAGGGCGCCGCCGCCGAAGGCGACGATGGAGTGACGCAGCTCCTCCTCGAGCCAGTTGGGCCGGAAGTTCTCGACGGCCGCCAGCGAAGCGCCGGCCGGCACGCTCAGGCCGGCGCCGGTGGCGATCAGGAGCACGATGATCCAGTCAGGCATTGCGCGGCACCTCCGCGTCAGATTCTTGCGCCAGGGGCATCAGGTCGCGACCTTGAAGCCCTGATCGCGCATTCGGTGGATGCGGTCGCGAATCTCGGCCGCCTTCTCGAATTCCAGGTTCTCGGCCGCCTTGAACATGTCTTTTTCGAGCCGGGCAATCTCGCGCGCGGCATCCTCGGGCGAGACCGGCTCGATCGCGTACTCGGAGGCGCGTTCCTCGGCCACCTGGCGCGCCGGCTTCTTCTTGCCCGGCATCTGCTGGGCGTCGGCCATGATGTCGGCGATGTTCTTGCGGATGGTCTGCGGCGTGATGCCGTGTTTTTCGTTATGGGCAATCTGCCGGGCGCGTCGACGCTCGGTTTCTTCGAGCGCGCGCTTCATCGAGTTGGTGGTCTTGTCGGCATAGAGAATCGCCTTGCCGCGCTCGTTGCGGGCCGCGCGGCCAATGGTCTGGATCAGCGAGCCTTCCGAACGCAGGAAACCTTCCTTGTCGGCATCGAGGATGGCGACCAGCGAGACTTCGGGCATGTCCAGGCCTTCGCGCAACAGGTTGATGCCGACGAGCACGTCGAAGGTGCCCAGGCGCAGGTCGCGGATGATCTCGACGCGCTCGACGGTGTCGATATCGGAGTGGAGATAGCGCACCCGCACGTCGTGCTCGACCAGGTATTCGGTCAGGTTTTCGGCCATGCGCTTGGTCAGCGTGGTCACCAGCACGCGATCGCCCTGGCTGACGCGATCTCCGATTTCCGACAGCAGATCGTCGACCTGGCTGGCCACCGGCCGCACCTCGACCTCGGGATCGACCAGCCCGGTCGGGCGTACGACCTGCTCGGCCACCGTGGTCGAGTGGTCGAATTCCCACTGCCTGGGCGTGGCCGACACCAGCATCATCTGCGGGGCCCGCTCCTCGAACTCCTCGAAGGTCAGCGGCCGATTGTCGATCGCCGAAGGCAGCCGGAAACCGTAATCGACCAGCGTCTCCTTGCGGGCGCGGTCGCCGCGAAACATCCCGCCGACCTGCGGGATGGTCACGTGTGACTCATCGACGATCAGGATCGAGTCCCTGGGCAGATAATCGAACAGGGTCGGCGGCGGATCACCGGGCTGGCGGCCGGTGAGGTGGCGCGAGTAGTTCTCGATGCCCTGGCAATATCCGAGCTCGAGCATCATCTCGATATCGAACTGGGTGCGCTGACCCAGGCGCTGGGCCTCGAGCAGCTTGCCGGCCTTTTCCAGGTGTTCCAGGCGCTCCCTGAGTTCGATCTTGATTGCGTCGACGGCGTCGAGCACGACCTGGCGCGGGGTGACGTAGTGGGTCTTGGGAAAGATCGTCAGCGCGTCGGTTTTCTCGCGCACTTCGCCGGTGAGCGGGTCGAAGAAGCTGATGCGCTCGATCTCGTCGTCGAACAGCTCGACGCGCACCGCCTCCATTTCCGAATCGCCCGGGAACATGTCGATGACGTCGCCCCGCACCCGATAGGTGCCGCGCCTGAGCTCGAAATCGTTGCGCGAGTACTGCATCTCGGCAAGCCGGCGCAGGATCTCGCGCTGGCTCAGCGGCTCGCCCACCTTCAGCGGCAGCGTCATCTTCAGAAACGAACCGGGATCGCCCAGACCGTAGATGCACGACACCGTGGCAACGATCAGCGAATCCGGCCGCTCCAGCAGCGCCTTGGTCGCCGACAGACGCATCTGCTCGATATGCTCGTTGATCGAAGCATCCTTCTCGATGAAGGTATCCGAGGAAGGCACGTAGGCCTCGGGCTGGTAATAGTCGTAGTAGCTGACGAAATACTCGACGGCATTGTCCGGGAAAAAGGCCTTGAATTCGCCGTAGAGCTGCGCGGCCAGGGTCTTGTTGGGTGCCATCACCAGGGCAGGACGCTGAGCGCGTTCGATCACGTTGGCCATCGTGAACGTCTTGCCCGAGCCGGTCACCCCCAGCAGGGTCTGGTGTGACTCGCCCGCTTCCAGCCCCTTGACCAGCGCATCGATCGCGGTCGGCTGGTCGCCGGCCGGCTGATAGCTCGACGCCATGCGAAAACGCCTGCTCATTGGTCCGGCTCACTCGTCAACATCGTCAGGGGCATTATAATGGCAACCATCATCGTGTCCTCGTGGGTGGCCATCATCGGCCGCCGAACAACAGAAATCAGTAGGGAGTTCTATCGTGACTTTTCGATTCGCAGCACGCGTCAGCCAGGTCAAACCTTCCGCCACCCTTGCCATGGCGGCCAAGGCCGGTGAACTCAAGGCCGCCGGCAAGGACGTGATCTCGCTGAGCACGGGCGAGCCCGACTTCGACACCCCGGCCCACATTCGCAAGGCCGCGGCCGAAGCCATCGAGGCCGGCCAGACCCGCTATACGCCGGTTGACGGTACGCCGGAATTGAAGCAGGCGATCATCTCGAAGCTGCAGCGCGACAACGAGCTCAGCTACGAGCCCAACCAGATACTGGCCTCGACCGGCGCCAAGCAGAGCCTGTACAACTTGATGCAGGCACTGGTCGATGAAGGCGATGAAGTCCTGATTCCCGCGCCCTACTGGGTCTCCTACCCGGACATGGCACGACTGGCTGGCGGTGCGCCGGTGATACTCAACACCGACGCCAGGAATGGCTATCTGATCACGCCGTCGCAGCTGGCGGCCTCCATCACCGACCAGACCCGACTGCTGGTGCTCAACTCACCAAGCAACCCCAGCGGTCGCGCCTATACCCGCGAACAGCTTGCAGCCATCGGCGAAGTGTTGCTGGACAACCCGAGAATCGTCATCTGCACCGACGATATCTATGAACACATCTGGTGGGCTGATGAACCTTTTTCGACGCTCGCCCAGGTCGTGCCCGCGCTGCGCGATCGCACGCTGGTGGTCAACGGCGTCTCCAAGGCCTACGCGATGACCGGCTGGCGCATCGGCTATACCGCGGGGCCGGAGCCGATCATCAGAGAGATGAAAAAGATCCAGGGTCAGAGCACCTCCAACCCCAGCTCGATCAGCCAGGCCGCCGCGGTGGCGGCCCTCAACGGTGACCAGAGCTGCGTCGGCGAAATGTGCGCGGCCTTCAAGCAGCGCCACGACTGGCTGATTCCGGCGTTGAATGCGCTCCCGGGAGTGCACTGCGAGCCCGGCGAAGGCGCGTTTTATGCCTTTGCCGACTTCAGCGGCGCAATCGAGAAGCTGGGGCTCAACGATGACATCGAGCTGGCCGAACACTTGCTCGACAAGGCCCTGGTCGCCACCGTGCCCGGCACGGCCTTTGGCACCGCCGGCCACCTTCGCTTGTCGTTCGCCTGCGGTCTCGACACGCTCAAGACCGCGATCGAACGCATCGGCCAGGCGCTTTAGAACCCGCCGCCGGCAACCACAAAAAGGCCAGCTCATGGACGACGAATCGACCGCTCATCATCATGGCGAAACCGAAGAACCGCAAGGCCTTCGCCTCAGCGCCGTTGAGGCACGCGTGCTGGGCTGCCTGGTGGAAAAGGAAGCGACCACCCCGGATGCCTATCCGCTGACGCTCAACGCCACCACCACAGCCTGTAACCAGAAGTCCAGCCGTGACCCGGTGATGAAGCTCGAGCCGGGTCGCGTCGGCCAGGCCCTGCGCGAGCTCGAGCGCAAGGGCCTGGTGCGACATCAGTTTTCCTCGCGCGCCGAACGCTACCGGCACACCGCCGAAAAGGGGCTGGAGCTGACGCGGGGCCAGCTGGCCGTACTGACCCTGCTGATGCTGCGCGGACCCCAGACGATCAACGAGCTGCTTACCCGCAGCGAGCGCATCCATCGCTTTGATGACGCCGACGACGTTGCCTTCACACTCGAGCGGCTGTCGCAGAAGGAGCCGGCCATGGCCACTCGCCTGCCGCGCCGCTCCGGCCAGCGCGAAGACCGCTACATGCACCTGCTGTGCGGTCCGGTGGATATCGCGGCACAAACGCCCCCGGAACCCGCCATGGCGGCCGACGATGACAGGGACCTGGCCGCACGCCTCGAAGCGCTCGAACAACGGGTGGCCGACCTCGAAGCCCGCCTGGCCAGCGACTGATCTCGCGCCAGCGGCCAGCCGGGCCCGCTGAGCACCACGCCGACGGCGCGGCGCGGCGATTTCCTACACCCGCGACCGGCACCGCACCGATGACCACGCCTGCGGCCCCGGGTGATGCTCAAAGCCTCCAATCATGCGATGTCGAGGAGGTTTGTCATGCACCGGCCCGATCACTCCGGATTCACGGTCATCGAAATGATGATCACTTTATCCGTCCTCGCGATTGTTCTGACCCTGGTGGTGCCGGCCTTCGGTCGCCTCGTCATGCAGCAACGCGTGACCGCGACCACGAACCACGTCGTCGCCCAGCTGCAGTTCGCGCGCAGCGAAGCCATCCGCCGCAATGCCCCGGTAGCGGCCTGCCCGAGCAGTGACGGCCTGAGCTGCACCGGCGGCAATCGCTGGGAGGCAGGCTGGATCGTCTATCTCGACGGGGACAAGAGTGGACAACCAACGCAGACCGACGACGTGCTGCGGGTGATCCAGGCGGTTCCGGAGCAGACCATGCACTCCGGCGGCCGCAAGCGCGCCCGCTTCAAGGGCAGCGGTGCCGCCTACGGCAGCAATCTGACCATCCGCGTCTGCGCAAGGGACAATCCACAGGCCGCCCGCGCGGTGATCGTCTCCAACCCGGGCCGAGTGCGCGCAACGCGCGAGGTCGACCCGGCCGAGTGCGAAAGCCGTTGAGCATTTTGTTATTGGCGCCTCTGCGTCTTTGGCGTTATCAGATGGGCTCTTTTCCGGGGTTTCGCGCTCGCCCGCTTGCATGATGCGTCTGTACGGCGTAGCATTAAAACGTTCGTTTTAATCGAGCGTTTCATGCCCGTTTCGACCCGCGATCGCATTCTCGACGCCGCCGAGCGCCTGTTCGCCGAACAGGGGTTTCATCTGACCACGCTCAGGCAGATCACGCAGGCCGCCGGGGCCAATCTGGCCGCGGTCAACTACTACTTCGGCTCCAAGCAGGCGCTGATCCGGGCGATCTTCCGCCGCCGGCTCGACGCCCTCAACGCCGCCCGGCTCGAGCGGCTCGATGCCGTCGAAAGCGGACACGGTCGGCCCGATCTGGAAGCCGTGCTCGACGCCTTCGTGGAACCGGCCCTGGAGTTCACGCAGGGCGGCGATGCCGAAGGACAGCGCTTCATGCAGCTACTGCTGCGGGCCTTCGCCGATCGCGACACGGCGCTGCACGAGGCCATGCGCCAGGAATACGCCCACGTCATGCGGCGCTTTGCCGAGGCCGTGGCCGCAGCTCTGCCCGAGACTGACCACACGCGCCTTCGCCACCAGCTCGATTTCATCGTCGGCGCATTGACGCTGACCATGGCCGAATCGGCCCTGAAGGACACCCGCACCATCGCCGCGGAGCTGGCGCAGTTCGCTGCCGCCGGCCTGCGCGGAAGTATTGAAAGCCCCGACCCTGAACGGGTTCGACGCACCCTGGAGACAACGTCATGACCTGGTTGTTGATCATCGCGCTCATCATCGGCCTGCTCGCGCTGGCCTGGTTCCGCTCGCCGGCGTGGCTGGCCGCGCTGCTCGCGGCCGCCGCCCTGGCCGGCACGATCTGGCTGCCGGTCGCCTGGCCGGTGGTCACCCTCTACGCGCTGACTTTCGTCGCCCTGTCCGTGGCCGCCATCCGACCGCTGCGCCGGGTGCTGATCTCCGACCGCCTGTTCGGCTGGTTCAAGTCCGTGCTGCCCTCCATATCCGACACCGAGCGCGAGGCGCTGGACGCCGGCACGGTGTGGTGGGATGCCGAACTGTTCTCCGGTCGTCCGCGCTGGAAGAAACTGTTCGCGGTCGACAAACCGGCCCTTTCGAGCGAGGAACAGGCTTTCGTGGACAGCGAAGTCGAGCAGCTGTGCGCCATGCTCGACGAGTGGCAGATCAACGCCGAGCTCAAGGATCTGCCCCTGGAAGCCTGGCAGTTCATCCGCGAGAAGGGCTTTTTGAGCATGATCATCCCGAAGGAATACGGCGGCCTGGGCTTCTCGTCGCAGGGCAACGCCGCGGTGGTGACCAAGATCGCCACGCGCAGCCTCTCGGCCGCGGTGTCGGTGATGGTGCCCAACTCGCTCGGCCCCGGCGAGCTGTTGATGCACTTCGGCACCGACGAGCAGAAGAAGCACTACCTGCCGCGCCTGGCAAAAGGCGAGGACATCCCCTGCTTTGCCCTGACCTCACCGCTGGCCGGCTCCGACGCCGCCGCCATGCCCGACGAAGGCATCGTCTGCAAGGGTCAGCACAACGGCAAAGAAGTGCTCGGTCTGCGCGTGAGCTGGGACAAGCGCTACATCACCCTGGCGCCGGTGGCCACCGTGCTCGGCCTGGCCTTCAAGGCGAAGGATCCCGACGGCCTGCTGGGCGACCGCGAGAGCCTGGGCATTACCTGCGCGCTGATCCCCACCGATACGCCGGGCGTGCAGGTCGGCGATCGCCACCGGCCCGGCGGCAGCATCTTCCTCAACGGCCCCACGCGCGGCGAAGACGTGTTCATACCGCTCGACTGGATCATCGGCGGTGCCGAACGCATAGGCCAGGGCTGGCGCATGCTGATGCACTGCCTGGCCGCCGGTCGGGCCATCTCCCTGCCCGCCCAGAGCGTGGCCAACGGCAAGCTGGCCAGCATGGTCACCGGCGCCTATGCCCGGGTGCGCTACCAGTTCAAGCAGCCCATCGGCCACTTCGAGGGCATCGAAGAGCCGCTGGCGCGAATCGCCGGCGAAACCTACCGCATGGAGGCGACGCACAAGCTGACCTTGAGCGCGCTCGATCAGGGCGAAAAGCCGGTCGTGCTGTCGGCCATCCTCAAGGCCTATCTCACCGAAGCCAATCGCCGCGTGCTCAACGATGCCATGGATGTACACGGCGGCAAGGCCGTGGTCGAGGGGCCCAACAACTACCTGTCGATTCCCTGGCAGTCGATTCCGGTGGCGATCACCGTCGAGGGCGCCAACATCCTGACGCGCTCGATGATCGTCTTCGGCCAGGGCGCGATCCGCTGCCACCCCTGGCTGCTCAAGGAAATGATGTCGGCCGCCGACGACGATCCGAAGGCCTTCGACAGCGCGCTGTTCGGGCACATGGGTTTTGTCATTTCCAACTTCGTGCGCGCCCCGCTGCTGGCTCTGACCGGGGGGCTGTTGAGCCGCTCGCCGGTGTCGGGCTCCACCGCCGGTATGTACCGCAAGCTCAACCGCTTCAGCGCCGCGTTCACGCTCGCCGGCGATCTGTGCCTGCTCATCCTCGGCGGCAAGTTCAAGTTCAAGGAAAAGCTTTCGGGCAGGCTGGCCGACGCGCTGGCCCACCTCTACATGGCCTCGGCCTCACTGCGCCGCTTCGAGGATGACGGTCGGCCCGAGGAGGATCTGCCGCTGCTGCAGTGGGCGGTGGCCGACAGCCTTCAGCAGGTCGAGAACGCGCTCCATGCCGTACTCCAGAATTTCCCGATCGCAGCGCTCGGCGGCCCGCTGCGCGTGCTGCTGTTCCCCTGGGGCCGCAGACAGCGACCGGTCGACGACCGTACAACCCATCGCATCGCCCGGCTGACCATGGAGGCCTCGGCCAGCAGAGAGCGGCTGATCGCCGGCGCCTATCAGTCGCAGGCCGATGACGCCACCGGATTGCTGGCGCAAGCCTTCGAGGCGGCACTTGCCGCTGCGCCCGCCGAGATGGCGGTGCGCAACGCGCTCAAGACGGTGCCGACGCCGGTCAACGTCGACCGAGTCGTCGAAAAGGCCGTCGCGGCAGGCGTGATCACCGAAGAACAGGCCGCGGATCTCCAACGCGCGCAGGAGCTGACCGCGAAGGTGATCGCCGTCGACGAGTTCACGCCCGAGCAAATCGGCGGCAAGCAGGCCATGCAGCCGCCGGTGGCCAAGGCGAGCTAAAACCCGAGAAACCACGGAGAGCACGAAACACACGGAATCTTGAGCTTGATAACCTCCGTGACTTCCGTGCCCTCCGTGGCTCCAGATTTTCATTGAACCCAATTCGGAACATGAAGGAACACAGATGACGAATCACAAGCTTCAGGTACGTCGCGCCGCGGTACTCGGTGCCGGGGTGATGGGTGCGCAGATTGCCGCGCATCTGACCGCCGCCGGCATTCCGGTCGATCTCTACGACCTGCCCAGCGAAGACGGGCCGCGCAACCGGCTGGCCGAAGAAGGCATCAAGCGCCTGGGCAAGCTCAAGCCGGCGCCGCTTGCCAGCAAGGACCTGGCCGAGTTCATCCGGCCGCTGAAC
Source organism: Wenzhouxiangella sp. YN1 (assembly GCF_056324145.1). NCBI lineage: Bacteria > Pseudomonadati > Pseudomonadota > Gammaproteobacteria > Chromatiales > Wenzhouxiangellaceae > Wenzhouxiangella > Wenzhouxiangella sp. YN1. The sequence continues at coordinate 113,034 of NZ_JBJNIO010000157.1, read as the reverse complement.
TTCGCCGACAATCTCGAGCAGCTCGGCGACTGCGACTTCATCATCGAGGCCGTGGCCGAGCGCATGGACATCAAACGCGACCTCTACGGCAAGATTGCCGAGCATATCGCCGACGACGCGATCTTCGCTTCCAACACCTCGGGCCTGTCGATCACCGAGCTGTCCAACGAGCTCCCCGAGCCCCTGCGCGAGCGCTTCTGCGGCGTGCATTTCTTCAACCCGCCGCGCTACATGCACTTAGTCGAGCTGATTCCACACGCCGCCACCGACGCCAGGGTGCTGGATCTGCTCGAGGACTTCCTGACGCGCAACCTGGGCAAGGGCGTGGTTCGCACCCGCGATACCGCCAACTTCATCGCCAACCGCGTGGGCATGTTCACCATGCTCTCGACCATGCATCACGCCGAGCGCCTGGGCCTGGGCTTCGACACCGTCGACGCGCTGACCGGCCCGGCCATCGGCCGCCCCAAGAGCGCGACCTTCCGGCTTGCCGACGTGGTCGGGCTGGACACCATCGGCAACGTCATCAACACGATGGACGACCAGCTCACCAAAGATCCCTGGCACGCTTGGTTCAAGCAGCCGGCCTGGCTGAAGCAGCTCATCGAGGCCGGCGCCGTGGGTCAGAAAGCCGGTGCGGGCGTCTTCCGCAAGGAAGGCAAGACCATCCGCGTGCTGGATCCTGCATCGGGCGACTATCGCGACGCCGACTACGCGCTGCCCGACGAGGTTCAGAAGGTACTTTCGATCCGCGACCCGGGCGAGAAACTGGCCGCGCTGGCCCGCTGCGAGAACCCGCACACCGAACTGCTGTGGTCGATCCATCGCGATCTGTTCCACTACTGCGCCTTCCACCTGGCCGAGATTGCCGACAGCGCGCGCGAAGTCGACCTGGCCATTCGCTGGGGCTATGGCTGGAAGGTCGGACCGTTCGAGATCTGGCAGTCGGCCGGCTGGCGGGCCATGGCCGAGCTGGTCGAAAAGGATATTGCCAAGGGCCGCACCGGCGTCGAGGCAGATTTGCCCGACTGGGTCGGCAAGATCGAGGCCGCGCACACCGCCGAAGGCTCCTGGGCCGCCGATCAGGCGCGCTACCTGCCGCGCCCGGATCTGCCGGTATTCCAGCGCCAGTACCAGCCGGTGCGCCTGCTGGGCGAGAAAACCGAATCCGGCACTACCGTTGACGAGACCGACTCGATCCGGCTGTGGACCCTGTACGACGATGTTCTCATCGCCAGCCTCAAGGGCAAGATGGCGGTGATCGATGACGGCGTGGTCGACGGCCTCAACGCCGCCATCGAGCAGGCCGAATCCGACTTCGAGGGCCTGGTGATCTGGCAGCCCGCCGGCCCCTTCTCGGCCGGCGCCAACCTCAAGGCCGCCGCCGAAGCGATCCAGCAAGGCGACTTCGACAGCGTGCGCGAACTGATTGCCGGCTTCCAGGCGGTCAACCTGCGGCTGCGCTACGCATCCGTGCCTTCGGTCGCGGCGGTTCGCGGCCTGGCCCTGGGCGGCGGCCTGGAACTTGCCATGCACGCGGCCATGCGCGTTGCCCACCTGGAAAGCTACATGGGCCTGGTCGAGGCCGGCGTCGGGCTGGTGCCGGCTGGCGGCGGCCTGGCCACCCTGGCCATGCAGATCGTCGACGACACCAAGGCCGGCGACAGCTACCCCCTGCTGGAGAAGCGCTACAAGCAGATCGCCATGGGCCAGGTCAGCGGCTCGGCGATGGAAGCGCGCGAGATGGGCTATCTGCGCGCGCACGATCGCATCGTGCTGCACGAACACGAGCTGCTGCACGCCGCCCACCACGGCGTGCGCGCGATGGCCGCCGCCGGCTACCGTCCGCCGATGGCCGGGCGCCGCTTCCCGGCCGCCGGCGATATCGGCATCGCCACGCTCAGGACGCTGCTGGTCAACATGCTCGAGGGTCACTTCATCTCCGAGCACGACCACGAGATCGGCCGGCGCATCGCCACGGCCATCTGCGGCGGCGAGATCGACCGCGACTCGAAGGTCGACGAGGCGTGGATCCATGACCTTGAACGCGAGCATTTCATGGAGCTGTGCGCGATGGAAAAGACCCAGGAGCGCATTGCCCACATGCTCAAGACCGGCAAGCCGCTGCGCAATTGATGCGAACCATCAAACACGAGAAACCACGGAAATCACGGAATGCACGGAAAATCGGTTCAAGACAGTCCGTGAATTCCGTGATCTCCATGGTTCCATGTTGTAAGGAATCAGGCAAAGGAATCGAATCATGAGTGACGCATACGTAGTCTCCGCCGTCAGAACGCCCGTGGCGCGGGCGTTCAAGGGCGCTTTTCGCAACTATCGTCCGGACGACATGCTGGCGCATGTCATTCGCGAATCGCTGGCCGAAGTACCCGATCTCGACCCCGCGCGCGTCGAGGACGTGATCGTCGGCTGCGCCATGCCCGAAGCCGAGCAGGGCATGAACGTCGCCCGCATCGGCGCCCTGCTGGCCGGCCTGCCCGATTCGGTGCCCGGCGTGACCGTCAACCGCTTCTGCTCGTCGGGCCTGCAGACGATTGCCATGGCCGCCGACCGCATTCGCCTCGGCGAGGCCGACGTGATGATCGCCGGCGGCACCGAGTCGATGACCATGGTGCCGATGATGGGCCACAAGGTGGCGATGAACCCGAAGGTCTTTACCGACGACAACCTGGCCATCGCCTACGGCATGGGCATCACCGCCGAGAAAGTGGCGAAGAAGTGGGGCGTCTCGCGCGAGGATCAGGACGAATTCGGCTACCGGTCGCACCAGAAGGCGATCAGGGCGATTGACGCCGGCGAGTTCACCGAGATCCGCCCGGTCACCGTGACCAACCGGATCCCCGGCGCCGACGGCACGGTGCGCGAGACCGAAACGGTTGTCGACACCGACGAGGGTCCACGCCGCGACACCACACCCGAAGTGCTGGGCAAGCTCCGGACGGTGTTCGACGCCAAGGGCACGGTCACCGCCGCGACCAGCTCGCAGATGTCGGACGGCGCCGGCGCCCTGGTGCTGGTCTCCGAGCGGGTGGTCAAGGAACTCGGGCTCGAGCCCCTGGCGGTCTTCCGCGGCTTTTCGGTGGCCGGCGTGCCGCCCGAAGTGATGGGCATCGGCCCGATCGAGGCCATCCCGAAAGTGCTCAAACAGACCGGTATCGGCAAGGACGAACTCGACTGGATCGAACTCAACGAAGCCTTCGCCGCCCAGGCTCTTGCGGTGATCAGAAACACCGGTCTCGATCCCGACAAGGTCAACCCGCTCGGCGGCGCCATCGCGCTGGGCCACCCGCTGGGCGCAACCGGCGCGGTTCTGGCCGCCAAGGCCATTCACGGCCTGCAGCGCCGCCAGCAGCGCTATGCAATGATCACGATGTGCATCGGCACCGGCATGGGCGCCGCCGGGATTTTCGAGAAACTCTAGGAGAAGGAAAGCCGCTGGAAAACGTAGCTAGCGGGTGTCTGACGGTGGCCGCCGGAGCGCAGGAACCGCAGCGCAGGCGAAAGCACGGTGCGGTTTGCGCGCAGCGCAAAAAGCGCCGGGCTGCAGCCGTGGCGCGTGTATGTGCTGATACGTGAAGATTACGAGCACCGCCGGACGCCGTCAGACGCACGCGCAGTAGTTTTGCAGCGGTTTCGAAAAAAAAGGCGGCGCAGGGGAAATTGCGCCGCCTCAACCCCCAGCGAACCCCGGTCGGGGCTCTCCTGGGTGCGCCCGTACCAGCAACGGGCTGACCTGCCAAGGCCGTTGAAGTACAGTTTCTCAAGATCCCGGCCGTGCCGACAGCGGCAATCCACCCGGCGCAAGGTAGGAAATCCACTCGTCCGCATGTAGGAAATTTCTTACACACCTCTTTCCCCCTGCGCCGCTGGCCGCCTACCCACTCGTAGGCCGCTCGCACCACAAGTGATAACATGAAACGGATCAATTACCAGGAGGTACTCATGGGCAAGCCAACCAAGTACGAGGCCAAGGTTCCGGACGAAAACGGCATCATCCCGTACACGGACGCAGAACATGACGTGTGGCGCGAACTGTATGAACGCCAGATCAAGGTGGTGCAGGGCCGGGTCTGCCAGGAGTTCCTCGACGGCCTGGAGGTTCTGAACCTTCCGGCCGATCGCATTCCCCAGCCGAAGGAAATCTCCGCCATACTGCGCGAGCGCACCGGCTGGGAAGTGGCGCCGGTACCGGCACTGATCAACTTCGACCGCTTTTTCAAGCTGCTTGCCGACAAGAAGTTTCCGGCCGCCTCCTTCATTCGCACGCGCGAATCGATGGATTATCTGCAGGAGCCGGACATCTTCCACGAGATCTTCGGCCACACCACCATGCTGACGCATCAGGCCTTTGCCGACTTCACGCACGCCTACGGCCTGGCCGGCGTAAAAGCCAGCAAGCAGGAACGCGTCTTCCTGGCACGCTTGTATTGGTTCACGGTGGAGTTCGGCCTGATCCAGAACGGCAGTCAGCTGAGCATTTACGGCGGCGGCATCGCCTCATCGCCGGGCGAAACCGTCTACTCGCTCGAAAGCGACGAGCCGATACGTCGGCCGTTCGATCCCATCGACGCGCTTCGCACACCCTATCGAATCGACATCTACCAGACGGTCTATTACGTGCTCGAGCGCATGGACGACCTGTTCGATCTGGCCAATGCCGATCTGCTTGCGCTGATCCGCAAGGCGCGCGCGCTGGGCGAGTTCGAACCCACCTATCCACCCAAGAACAAGGAGGCAGCCTGATCATGTCCGACCCCATGACCGATTCCCTGACCGAGAAGAAGTGTGTTCCCTGTGAAGGCGGCACCGATCCGCTCGAGCGCGATCGTATCGACGAACTGCTGCCGCAGATTCCCGGCTGGCAGGTCGATGCCGACGGCAAGAGAATCTACCGCCGCTTCGAGTTCAAGGGCTTCTACAAGACGATGGCCTTCATCAACGCGATGGCCTGGGTGGCCAATCAGGAAGGCCACCACCCCGACTTCGAGGCCGGCTACAACTTCTGCCTGATCCACTTCACCACCCACGCCATCGAGGGCTTGAGCGAAAACGACTTCATCTGCGCCGCCAAGGTCAACGCACTGCTGGATGAGTAGCCAATCAACCGCCCGATCGACGGCCCCCCTGGCGGAAGATCTGGCCCGGGCACGAGCCACCGTCAACGAGATCATCGTCGACAAGAGCGAGGTCATCGACCTCGCCTTCTCGGCGCTGCTTGCCGGCGGCCACCTGCTGATCGAGGACCTGCCCGGCGTTGGCAAGACCACGCTGGCCCAGGCTCTGTCGCTGGCAGTTGGAGGCAACTGGCAGCGCATCCAGTTCACCAGCGATATGCTGCCGGCCGATATCCTCGGGGTGTCGGTGTTCCGGCGCGAAGGCGAGCGCTTCGAATTCCGACCGGGGCCGATCTTTGCCAATGTCGTGCTTGCCGACGAAATCAATCGGGCCACGCCGCGCACGCAATCAGCGCTGCTCGAAGCCATGGCCGAAGGCCAGGTCACGGTGGACGGCCAGACGCATGAACTTCCACGTCCGTTCTACGTGATTGCCACGCAGAACCCGCTTGACCTGACCGGAACCTATCCGCTGCCCGATTCCCAGCTGGATCGCTTCTTGCTGCGCACCCGCGTCGGTTACCCCTCGGCAGCCGAAGAAAGGCGACTACTGATCGAACCCGATCGCCGCGACCTGCTCATGGGCGTGCAGCCGGTCCTCGATCCCGGGCGGGTTGTGCAACTGATCGAGCTTGCCGGCGCTGTGCACGTTTCCGAGCCGGTGCTGGACTACATCCAGGCGCTGGTCGCGGCCACGCGCTCCCACCCGGCAGTCAAAGCGGGTCTGTCCCCGCGCGCAGCCCTGGCCCTGATCCAGACGGCACGAGCTCACGCGCTGGTCATGCAACAGGATTTCTGCCTGCCCGACAACGTCCGCGCCATTTTCCCGGCGCTGGCGGCACATCGCCTTCAGCCGGTGGCCGAATCGAACATGAGCGGCGATGCCGTGGCGGCGGAAATCCTGGAGTCGACGCCCGTCCCCTGATGAGCCAGACCAGCGGTGCACGGGCTGGCGCACGGCCCGCGAATCCTGTTGCTCGCTGGTTCAGGCGACGCACACGGCCGAATCTGCCCCTGCGCCTGGCTTATCGGCAGATCTTCATCCTGCCGACCCGGTTCGGCTGGATGCTGGGAATCCTCATGGCCGCGATGCTGATCGGCAGCCTGAACTTCAACAACAACCTCGGTCTGCTGACCACCTTTCTCGTCGCTTCAGCGGCGACCAACTCGATGCTGCTGGCGTATCGCAACTTGCGCGGCCTGAAACTGCTTCAGGGCCTGGCACAACCGGTCCATGTCGGCGACCCTGCCCGCTGGCATCTGGCGGTCATCGAGCCCGGCACGGCTGCACGTGAAGGCCTGGTGTTGAGCGCGTCGAATGCTCGTGCTCAGTTCAGCGTGCCGGCTGGCGGCTCGAGCAAGGTCGTCATCGAACTGCCCACCTCCCGGCGCGGATGGCAGCACGCCGGCAGGCTCCGCATTGCCACCACCCAGCCGCTGGGGCTGTTTCGCGCCTGGTCCTGGTTCGAGCCGACCACCGCTTTTCTGGTGTGGCCCCGGCCGGCCGTCGACGCACCCCCGCTGCCGGAAACAGGCAGTGCGCAGCACGGGCAGCACCGGCCCGCCCGAGAAGAGGGCGATGAATTTCACAGCCTGCGGCGCTGGCGTGAGGGTGACCCGCTGCATCGGATCGCCTGGAAGGCCAGCCAGAGGCACGGGACGCTGCTGTCACGGGAGTTCCGGCAGGAGCGTGCTCGCGACCTCGCCTTCAGCCTGGCAACAACGCCCGGGCGCGACGCTGAGGAACGCATCAGCATCCTCACCGCCTGGATCCTGCGGGCGGAGGGCGACGGTCGCCGCTGGTCGCTCGACACCGGAACCGATCAGCTCGGGCCGGGCCGCGGCGAGAAACACAAGCACGCCGGCCTGCGGGCCCTGGCCGAACTGTGAAGCCAACCCCCATGGCCCTGCCGGCTTTGCCGCTGGCGTGGACGGCAGCGGCTTTTCTGCTGGCCGCCCTGCCCCACCTGCTGTCGATGCCGCCGCTGCTCGGCGTGCTGGCCCTGGCGCTGAGCGGCTGGCGCGTTGTTGCAGCGCTGCGGCACTGGCGGCTGCCGCCGACCTGGCTGCGGCTGCTGTTGACCCTGGGCCTCATCGCCGTGCTGATCATCAGCCTCGGCGGGCTGTGGGGCCGGCGCGGAGCAACCGCGCTGCTGTGCTTGATGCTGGCCGCCAAGATGCTGGAACTCAAACGCCTGCGCGACATGCGAATGGTCGCGTCGGTGTCGCTGTTTCTCATCGCCAGTCAGTTTCTTTTCAGCGAGCGGTTCGTTTACATTGCCTACCTGTTTGGCGGCGTCCTGCTGGTGTTCTGTGCCCTGCTGCAGATCCAGCGCCTCGAGCTCGGTCATGCCGCCAAGCCTTTGCCGCCCCGACCGCTGGCCAAACAGGCAGCGGCCATGATTCTGGCCGCCTTGCCGATGGCGCTCGTCCTGTTTGTCGCCTTCCCCCGGCTGGCCGAGCCGCTCTGGGGCCTGCCCGACCGCGTGATGGACGGCAAGACCGGCCTGTCCGACAGCATGTCGCCCGGCGCCATCGCCAGTCTGTATATCGATGACTCTCCGGCGTTCCGGGCGGAGTTCAACGGTGCGCCGCCAGCACCTCAGCAGCGCTACTGGCGCGGCCCCGTACTCTGGCGCTTCGACGGCGACACCTGGGAGCGCTCGTACCTGCCCACTCGCACGCCCGCCAGGGAGGTGGCGCCGGGCGGTGACGACTATCGGTATACGGTCCAGCTCGAGCCACACGAGCGACGCTGGTTGTTTGCCCTCGACTATCCCGTCATTCAGCCGGAAAATGCCAGCATATCGATGGACTTCCAGATCGTCCGCCGCCACCCGGTCACGACGCTGACCGAATACTCGATGCGCAGCAATCCGGATTTCACCGACATGCCGCAGCTGCCTGAAACCATTCGCCGTCTGGCCCTGCAGCTTCCGGAGGGGCGCAACCCACGTACCCGCCGGATGGCCGCTGAGCTGCGCCAGCAGTTCGACAGCGACCGTGCGCTCATCGAGCACGTACTCGCCTGGCTGCGGGAAGAGCCCTTCTTCTACAGCCTGGACACCGCGCCACTCGGCCGCCATAGCGCCGATGAATTTCTTTTCGACTTGCGCGAAGGTTACTGCGAATACTATGCCTCGGCGTTTGCGGTCATGATGCGCGCGGCCAATATTCCGACGCGTGTGGTAACCGGCTACCAGGGCGGCTACTGGCAGGAGGGCGGCGAGTATCTGCTGGTGAGACAGTCCGACGCTCATGCCTGGGTCGAAGTCTGGCTGGCCGGCAGCGGCTGGACTCGCGTTGACCCCACCGCCGCGGTGTCTCCGGACCGCATAGAAAGCGGGGCCGGCAGCGTCGCCGGAGGCAGCGGCAACCGCGACTGGCTTCTGATGCTGCGCAACCGCTACGATCGCCTGCAACACCTGTGGAACTCCTGGGTGCTCGGCTTTGACGCCGCGCGCCAGCAGCGCCTGATGGGGTTCATGGGCCTGCCCGATCTCTCGCGCACGGGGCTGGCGCTGTTCATGGTCGTCGTCATCGGCCTGCTCGTCGGCGGGATCGCCTGGTTCTGGCTGCGCGCGGCCGCGGGTTCAACGGATCCGGTGGTTCGCGCCTGGCAGCGGCTGGGGCAACGCCTGCGCCGGCGCGGGCTGGGGCCACTTACCGGTGAAACACCCCTGGACTGGGCCGGACGCGTGGCCCCCGAGCTAAAATCGGGTGGGCGCCTGCGCGAGCTGGCCAGGCTCTATTGCCTGCTGCATTACGGCGAGCTCAACGACCCCGAGCGCCGCGCGCACTTCATCAGGGCAGTGCGCCGCCTGCCTCTGACAGCAGCGCTTGAACCGTGAGGCGGTCTCGGCGTCTAATACGATCAAAGACGCTCTGAAAATGCCGGAGGAGATCCCCATGAACAAGTTGGTTGCCGGTCTGGCCCTGACCGTTCTGCTCGCCAGCGGGTGCGCAAGCATTCCCCGTCCACTCGAAGGCGAAGTCTCCGCCGTCGCCCCTGAGGAATCCAGCGACCACGATGTCGGGCAGACGGTTCGCTGGGGTGGATACATCGTCGACACCCGACCAGGCAAAGCAGAGACCTGCATCGAAGTGCTGTCGCAGCCGCTGGACAAACGTGCCCGACCGCTGGCCGGTGACGGCCACCAAGGGCGCTTTCTGGCCTGCCGCGATGGCTTCGAAGACCCGGCGATTTTCGAGACCGGTCGCGATCTGACGATCATGGGCGAGCTCACCGGCTTTGTCGAAGGCCATATCGGGGAGTTTCAATACATTTATCCACGCGTCGAGGCGCGCGCTCTGTACCTCTGGCCCGAGGAGGTCGTAATCCATCACGACACCGGCCCATGGCTTTACTACGACCCGTGGTGGCCCTACGCCCGCTATCCGATGACCCGTTCACGCTGGCAGATTTCAGGGAGCGTCATTCTGACTGACTGAAACCGCAACAAGCTGTTTTTTGATACAGTCAAGCGATGCAATTGACGCCGCGCCAGCAGCAGATCCTGGAGTTCATCGAACAGCGCACGCAGTTCGAGGGCCTGCCACCCACGCGGGCGGAAATCGTCGAGCATTTCGGCTTTGCCTCACCCAACGCCGCGCAGTGCCACCTTCGAGCCCTGGCACAGCGCGGCGCCATCGAGCTGCGGCCCGGCCGTGCACGGGGTATCGTGCTTGTTGGTCGGCAGCCGCGGTCGACAACGTCGGGCAGCGTGCCCATCATCGGGCGAGTGGCCGCGGGCTCGCCGTTACTGGCCGTCGAGAACCTCGAAGACGAGCTGGCAGTGGATGCCAGACACTTCCACCCAGCGCCCGACTACGCCCTGCGCGTGCACGGAGAAAGCATGATCGGGGCCGGCATCAACGACGGCGACCTGTTGCTGGTTCACCGCACACCGGAAGCCGCAGATGGGCAGATCATCGTTGCGCGCATCAATGACGAAGTCACCGTCAAGCGCCTGCAACGACGCCGCAACAGCATCCTCCTGCAGGCCGAAAATCCGGCCAATATGCCGATTCGTGTCCGCGCCTCTGACGACTTTTCGATCGAAGGACTGGGCGTTGGCGTAATCCGGCGGCGCATTTCATAGCGGGTCGGCACCTATGACCAGATCAACAGCATAAAGGGCGTCCAGTGGACGCCCTTTTCAGCTTTGCAAGCTCCGAGCGATCTAGCTGCTGGCCCTTGGGAAATCATCGAACCCGCATTCCTTGCGGAGAAAGTCGCTGATCAACGACAACGTTTCCTCGTGATGTCGGTAATACCACGGCATCTGATGCGGCATGTCCTGGATGATCTCCAGCCGAGCCGGGACCCTGTCCTTGACCGCGCGATAGAATTCCCGGGCGTGACGCTCCGGGGTGCGCACGTCACGGCTACCCACATAGATCAGGACCGGGATGTGCGCCTTGTCGGTATTCTGCATCGGATCCATGCCGCGTACGGTAACCCCCTGCAGCAGACGCTGCGTGCGATTCTGGCTCCAGCGAGTGCCAATACGGGTCAGGTTGGTCACCGGAGCGCCGGAAATGGCACAGCGGAATGGGGTGTCCGGCCGCACGGTCGCTGCTGCAGCGGCAAACCCGCCATATGAATAGCCAAAGATCACCAGCGCATCGGGATCGGCAATGCCCTGCTCCACCGCCCACTTGGCACCATCGTCCTTGTCGTCCTGCATTTTCTGCCCCCATTCGGCGTCGCCGGCGACCCAGAGTTTACGGCCCAGGCCCTGACTGCCGCGATACTGCGGGCGCAGCACGGCAAATCCGCGGGAGGTCAGAAACGGTACCCAGCCGGAAGCATCCCAACCGCCGAAGTCCCGGCTCCAGGGCCCACCGTGCGGATTGACCACGAGCGGCAGCGGTCCATCCTCCTCCTTGTTCCAGCCTGCCGGCAAATCCAGCAGGGCGGGAATCTTCATTCCATCCCGCGCCGCATAGGTGATCCAGCGCTGCTCGCCCAGATCCTCAGAGTCGATCCAGGGCCGCTCGCTGCCAAGCGTCTGAATTCTCTTGCCGTCAAACAGAAGATGGTAACTGGTCGGATGCCGATTGCTGGAGGTCTGGAAAAGCACCCGTGAGAGGCCCTCGTTGTAAGCCGTTATGGATACCGTCTGGTCGGGATACTGCTTTTTGAGACCATCGTGCAGAGCCCGCATTTCGGCATTGACATAAGTAGTCTCATGAACCGGACCAGCCACGGTGAACGAAACGACTTCGTTGAAGTTATCGGGCTGAGTTCCGAAGCCAAGGCGCGCGATGGAAAAGCGGGGATGGGCCAGCAGTGGTTTGTCGCTGAAAGACCGGGCCTTGGGATCATACTCCCAGGCTTGCACCAGATCCGAGAACTTGTCTGTCAGTACATAGTACTTGCCGCTGTCCTCATCAATGCCGACCATTCGCATCTGCACGCGGTCGGCGAGCATGGTCTTCAGTTCATCATGCTTTTCGAATTCTCCGGTTTCAGGGTTGCGTATTTCAATGCTCTGCTCGTAACGATTACCCGACTTTGCGGTCATGGCGTTGCGCGTGAGCAGTTGCCCGTTGCGCGGGTGAAACAGGCCAGGTGAGGCCTCGGGACTGCCCCTGAAACGCAAGTTGATCCGGCCGCTGGTCAAGTCGTATTCGTAATAGTTGCTGGTGAGCTTCAGCATGTTGGTTCTACGGACAATTACCTTTTCAGGGTCCAGCGGCAGCAGGCTGACCAGGCCTGCGGTGCCGGTCAGTTCAGCGCAGCGCTTGGTCGCCTCGCTGGCGCCCAGCATGCGCTTGCCCGACTCAAAGGCCTCCTCGAAATCCTTGTGCTGGGCATCTGTCAGATAGCTTTTGAAAATGAAGGTGGTCTCTGCGCCGAAGTCCCTGCCTTCGCCACACCCGCCCAGGGCTGCAGTCATTTCCTGCCGACCCGTCACGAGCACTTTCCCCGCTTTGAGCGCTGCCGCGTGGATGAACTTCATCTTGTCGCCGCTGGGGGTAATCACCGGCCCCTGATCGAGATTGTCCAGATCCCAGGTCGCCAGCGCGGTATCTCGATGGTCGCTGCCCGGCGCGCTGATGATGGCTGCCAGGTGCTTGCCGTCAGTGCTCATCGATACCGAGCTGATCGCGGGCTGACGCGCGATGGACTCGATAGAGATGGGTGCTGCATGAACTGCGCTCCCAAAAATCATGAGTGCTGCAATACTGAGTGTCCGAAAGGCCTTGAACATGATGCGTATCCCGCTGTGCTGACTGTTTACTGCGCTGCTGTAGCGCAAGAGCAATTCTGTGGAAAGTGATCTTTGGCTCGCTAGTTTAAAAAAAAATGGCGCCCCGGTGGGGCGCCATCTGCGAAATAACCTTGAAAGGTTTTTCAGGGTCTCCAGTCGATCAGAAGCGGTAGTTGATACGGCTGAAGATCCGCCGTCCCAGCAGGCTCGCCTGAGTACCGTCGATCGGGAAGTTGCCGTGCGTATAGACCGCGCCAGCAGCGCCGGCCGACACCAGGTCGGGCTTCTCATCGAAGATGTTATTGACCCCGATAAGGAAGTCCCAACGGTCCTGCTGATACAGGAACGACAGGTTGTGCTGCCACCAGGCCTCGAACTTGATATCGCGGTACGCGTTGTCTTCACCGTAGTAGCTGATCTCGGCATTGGCGAAGCGAGATGCGTCCGTGGATGAAGCGTACTGCATGTAGTAGGTCGCCGACCAGTCGCCTCTGCGGGCGGTGGCACGGAGATTGCTGACGATCTCGGGCGTACCGATATCTCCCACCACGTCCAGATCGTCATATCCGTCGACTTCACCCGGGGCAAAGAGCTGCAGCTCGTTCTTGCGCTGCCGTGTCGTCTGCGACTCCAGGTTGAGGCTACCCCAGTTGAAGTTCTGCTTCCAGGTGAGGTTCAGGTCCAGACCCTCGACTTTCTGGGTGTTGATATTGACGTAGCTGTCGTTGATGACGTCGATGTTGTAGGCACCGATCGGCGCATCACCCGGGTTACGAGTCAGCAGTTCGCAGAACTGGTTCGGGAAATTGTCACCAGTGTAGCAACCGGCCGCAATGGCGCTCGCACCCAGCTGGGCGATCTGATCCTTGACCTCGATCTGGTACCAGTCCAGCGCCACGTTGAGGTTGGTGAATTCGGGCGTCCAGACGATACCGAAGTTGTACGCGTCGGAAGTCTCGGATTCGAGATTGTCGACGCCACCGCCGGAGATGACCGTGATCGAAGAGCCCACGCCCGCGTAATCACCCGGGATACCTTCAGCGGCACAGTTGGTACGGATGTTTTCGTTGGTGCTGTCCTCCCACTCGATGCAGGGGTCGAGCGTCTGACCGACAAACCCGCTCTGGTCACCGAGGAACTGCTCGAACAGTGCCGGTGCGCGGTAGGACGTTCCAGCCGTGGAGCGGAGACGTACGGTGGGTACGATCTGCCAGTTCAGGCCAGCCTTCCACACGGCATCGCTGCCGCCGCTGTCGTAGTCGAAGTAGCGGGCGGAACCGTTGAAGGTCAGCGATTCAAACGCGGGAATACCTGCCAGAAGCGGCACTTCGACCTCGCCAAAGACCTCGGCGACGTTGTTGCTGCCCTTGGTCACGGTTGCTGAAGAAAGGCCCCAGGAATCGCCTGCCTGTGACAGCGGATCGGGCTGGTCGTCGATACGGAAATCGCGGTATTCCACCCCAAGCGCCGTGCCGACGGTGCCGGCCGGAAGCTCGAACAGGTCGCCAGTAATGAGACCGGTAACCTGCCACTGCTCATAAAGGGTGTTACCGAGCGTGTCGGCACCGACGATGCTGATCAGCTCGTCCATCTTGTTGCCGTTCAGATAACCCGGATCAAACGGATCATAGCTTGGCGGGTTGAGGTCGTAATCAACGTCACCCGTGCGACTGCCGTCGATGGCGTTCTGCCGGTAGTCGCCGTCCGAGCGTGAGTAGCTGCCATGCACCTGCCAGCTCCAGTAATTCTTGGTCGGCAAGCGGCCGGTGAGGCCGGTCGAGGCATAGTAGTAGTCAACGTCGATGTTCGAGTTGAGCGGGTACGGGTAGAGAGGCTGGGTCAACTGCCCTTCCACCGGTGAAACCGCCGGGTCAAGCGGATTCCAGGTCGGATCGTTAGCGTAGGCAAGGCTGCCATCACCGGTCAGCGCAGCGGCCTGAGCGCCGCCAATAAACGGGAAGAACTGGCGCCAGCCCTCACGCGTGGTTTCACGATTGCTGTAGAGAAAATCGGCGTCCCACTCGACATCGCCGAAGGTGAAGTCGGCCGTCGCATAGAAGTTCATGCGCTCGCGTTCGTTGATGACCGTTTCCGACTCCATGAACTTGCCGTTGCGTACGGTTTCGTACCAGGCCTGCCCATACGGCTCTTCGTCGTAGCGATTGTCACGGAGATCACGGCGACCGGGGAAGGGGCCGGCAAACTCGCCATCGGGAGAAGTGATCCAGCGATCACCCGTCAGCCCATCAATGATCGAGTCGTACCACATGCCGTAACAACCACCGGTCGAAGTACCGGCATTAACGGAGCGGTCTTCCCGATCGATGCGATGGCCATCGGCATTCCAGACCCGATCCTTTTCGCATCTGAGAAAATCGCGATCCCCAGCGCGCAGGGCCTTCTGCTTCTCGTACTGCGCCGAGAAGGTCAGACTGCCATTGTCGAAGTTGGCGCCGGTAATGGCACCAAAACGATAGAACTCGCCGCCGCTGTCAAGCGGAGCGTCGACAGCGACATTGAGCTCTGTCCGATCGACCGATCGACGGGTGATGATATTGGCCACACCAGCCACGGCGTCGGAACCATAAATGGAAGAGCTGCCGTCAAGCACGATTTCAAAACGGCTGACTGCAATGTCGGGAATCATGCTCAGGTCCACGGCCTGCACTTCGCCACGCGTTCCCGAGCCGCCGGGGCGACGCCCGTTGAGCAGCGTCAGAGTGCGCGAAGTACCAAGGCCGCGCAGATCCAGGGTCTGCACGCCGGTGCCGCCCTGAACGACATAACCACCGAACTGGTTATTCATCTGCGTGGTACCGGAAGCTACTGAGGAGCTCTGCAGAATATCCGCGGCCGACAACTGACCCGCCTGGAACTGAGTCTCGGCATCGATCACCTGCATCGGCGCCGCCGAGGAGAAATCCTCTCGCTGCAGCAGCGAGCCAGTCACCTCGATACGATCAAGCGTTGATTCCTCCTGGCGGCCCTCATCCTGAGCCTCGGTCGTGTCGACCTGGGACTCGTCGTCCTGCGCCCACACCGGGGTAGCGCTCGTTGCCACGAGCCCCAACCCGGCGACCAGCGCCGTGTATAGCAATTTCTTTCTTGCGTTGCGCACTGTTAACAACCTCCATATGAACTGCAAACTTGGACCCTGATCATCATCCGGCACCCTCATTCTGCCCGGCCGACCCCTTTTTCGGTCGCATGAGCCAAAGTGACCGATCGCTGTTATAGCCAGCGGACATCCTTGATGCTCTCCAGGCGACGATTAACCGATCACAGGCCTGTCGTTACCCACAAAATTAATATTTCGTTATGGTCAAGCGAAACAGACTTTACAATTGCTGGCGCCCGGATGCAAGTCCCAATCAGCCACAACGCCGAGCGGGCAGCTCATTGGCATTCGCCGGCAACCTCCACACAAAGCTGCAGCAACTCTTCTTCCGCTGCCAGAATCAGATTGGCCGCATCACCCAGCGGAATATAGCAATCGGCGCCGGTGAGCCTGCGCACCGGGCGATCGGCGACGCCGGCTTCGACCAGAGCGGTGACCACGGCCTCGCCAACACCGCCATCAGGTCGACCTTCATCGAAAACGACCACGCCGGCGCACTCGGACGCGTGTCGAGCAATGGCCTCCACGTCCAGCGGCTTGAGCCAGCGCAGGTCGAGCACGCGAACACGAACGCCCTTCTGCTCTGACATGGCACGCGCACAACGCAGCGCCATGGGCACACCGTTGCCGAAAGTCACCACCAGCAGATCACTTGCAGACTCGTCATAGACGCGAGACGCGAACATCGGCATGGACTCGCCCGGAGCGGGATAGTCGAAGCTCCACTCGCCGTCGTCCCGGGCGTACAGGTCCTTGGTCATGTACAGGGCAATCGGCTCGAGGAAGGCCGAAACCCGGCCGTCGACCCGGGCCAGCGCCATCATGCTGCGCAGCATCGTCACGGCATCATCACCGCGAGACGGACAACCGATGACCAGGCCGGGAATATCGCGCAGGGCGGCGATTGAATTGTCGTTGTGGAAATGTCCGCCGAAACCCTTCTGGTAACCCAGGCTGGCGATCCGCATGACCATCGGGTTGCGGTAGCGGTTGTTGGAGAAGTACTGCAGCGAACACGCTTCACCGCGGATCTGGTCGCAGGCATTGTGAAAATAGGCCAGGTACTGGATTTCGGGTATCGGCAGGTAACCCATGGCGCCGTAGCCCTGTGCCAGCCCCAGAATGGTGGTCTCATCGAGCAGGGTGTTGAATACGCGACGCGGGCCGAAGCGCCAGGCAAGCCCCTTGGTCACCGTGTAGACGCCACCCTTGCGGCCAACGTCTTCGCCAAAGGCCAGCGCCTGCGGATACTTGACCAGCAGGTCGGTCAACGCCCGATTGATTTGCACGGCCATGTGCTTGCCCGGTTGATTTTCCGGCAGCAGACGCTCGTTGCCGAATACGCGTATGCGCTCCTCGCGCGCGGGCATGCGCGCCGCCTCTTTCGCCACGGCGTCGGGGGTGAACGGCGCCAGCGGCGCCATCGCCTCGGCGCGTGTAGTGATCCGCCCTGCCCCGTCGGCGCGGTCGGCCTCGGCCAGGCAGCGCTCAGCCAGGGTCTTGTAGCGTTCGCGAATCTGGGCCGGCGTCATCAGGCCGCGACCGACAACGGCCTCGGCGCTGGTCCGCAGCGGGTCAAGGGCTTCGGCCGCCTCGAGCTCGGCACCGGAGCGGTATTCAATTTCGAAGTCGGTGCCGGCATGCCCCATCAAACGCGTGGTCTTGAGGTGGAGAAACACCGGCCGCCGGCGCGTGCGGCATTCATCAACGGCCCGCTGAACCGCATCATAGCCCGCGACCAGATCCAGTCCATTGGCATAGTGGTAACTGATGCCGTGGCGAGTACGCATGCTGTCGGCCACCCAGTTGCTGGGGGTGGGCACGGAAATGCCGATATCGTTGTCTTCGCAGACCATCAGCACCGGCACCGGCAGGCTCTGATGACGCGACCAGGCGCAGGTGTTGATCGCGCTCTGGGCAGCGGCGTGATTGAGGCTGGCGTCGCCGAAGCTGCACACCACGATGGAGTCGTCGGGCACCGGCAATGGATGCCGGCCACCGCCGCCGTGCGAAATGGCCAGCGCCGTGCCAACCGCCTTGGGCAGGTGACTGGCGATGGTCGACGTCTGCGGCAACACCCACAGGTCGGGATGACCCCAGACCTTGTGGCGACCGCCGGAGGCAACATCCGCCCGCGCGGCGGCGAAGCTCAGACAGGTATCGTGAATGAAGTTCAGGCCGTCGCGCTTGCGATAGCGCTCGGCCATGAAACCGCCGGAACGATAGTGCAGGAAGGCCGGATCGGTCGCGCGAGTCAGTCGTCCCACCATCGCATTGCCCTCGTGCCCCGAAGAACCGATGGTGTAAAAGACCTTGTTTTCCAGGCGCTTGATGCGTGCCATCAGATCGAGCTGACGCGACACCATCTGGCTGTCAAAAAGCTCGAGCAGGTCGGGGTTGGGCAAGCCGGGCCGGTCGAATACCGCTACCCGACCGTCCTCGATTGCGGTCAGGTGGTCAAGAAAGTTCTCATCGACGACTTCGGCGCGGTTGATTTGACGGGATTGAGAAGGTTTGGTCATGAGTCTGATCGGTAAAGATGTCGCGATCGCCTGGGTGCGATCGAATGCTGCGAATTCAAAACAAACCTGAATGTTCGAAAAACCAATGCGTCAGACAGGCCGGCGCCAGGAGTTACGGCCAGGCCAGGAACCGCTCGTCCGACGGAGTTTCGGTCACTGCGGTTCTGGCCGTTAGGTCTGGTTTCGAATCTGGTGCTTCGGGCCTGGAATTTCGCGCTCGCCAGAACACGTTCAAAAGGCATTGTGCCCGGTCAATTGTCGGCCGATCACCAGCTGGTGCACGGTCTCGGTGCCTTCGTAGGTAATCACCGACTCCAGGTTGAGCGCATGACGAATGGCCGAGTATTCCAGCGTGATCCCCGATCCGCCGAGCAGGTCGCGACATTCGCGGGCAATATCGAGCGCCATGCGCACGTTGTTCCACTTCGCCAGCGAAACCTGGCTTGGGTGTAGCCGATCTTCGTCTTTCAAACGCCCCAGCCGCCAGGACATGAGCTGGGCGCCGGTAATGCGCCGCGCCATGTCGGCCAGCTTGATCTGCGCGCTCTGCGTAGCCGCAACGGGGCGCCCGAACAGCTCACGCTCCGCGCAGTAGTCCAGCGTTTCTTCGAGGCAGGCGATGGCCGCGCCGATCGGCCCCCAGGTGATGCCGTAGCGCGCCTGATTCAGGCACGACAGCGGCCCTCTGAGCCCCTTGACTCCGGGCAGGCGGTTGGCATCGGGCACGCGCACGTTGTCGAAATACAGCTCGGAGGTGATCGAGGCGCGGAGCGACATCTTGGCGTGAATATCGCGCGCTTCGTAGCCAGCAAACTCCTTCTCTACAATGAAGCCCTGCACACCGTCGTCGGTCTGCGCCCAGACAATGGCGATATCGGCAATACTGCCGCTGGTTATCCACATCTTGGCGCCGTTGAGAATCCATTCGTCGCCGTCCTTCCGCGCCCGCGTTTTCATGTTGGAGGGGTCGGAGCCGCCGTGGGGCTCGGTCAAGCCGAAACAGCCGAGCACCCGGCCAGCGGCCATTTCCGGCAGCCAGCGCTGCTTCTGCTCTTCGGAGCCGAAGGCATGAATGGGGTACATGCACAGCGAGGACTGCACCGAGGCAAAGCTGCGCAGACCTGAATCACCGCGCTCGAGCTCCTGACAGATCAGGCCATAGCTGGTCGCGTTCAGGCCGGCACAGCCGTAGCCTTCGAGGCTGGCGCCGAGCAGCCCCAACTCGGCCATCTCGGGAATCAGCTCCTCGGGAAAGCGGGCTTCGTCGAAGCACTTCGGAATCAGCGGCAGGGCCTTTTCGTCGACAAAGCGGGCCACCGATTCGCGGATCATCCGCTCTTCGTCGGTCAGCAGATCGTCGACATCGTACAAATCGAATGTATCGAGTGAGCGCATGGGCGGTAGACAATGGGTTTGGACCAGCCTGTGCATTGTACTGGATCGGGCACTCAAGAAGGCGCTGGCAACCGAGAAAGGCTCGATTTGACCACCTTTCGTCACCATGTTAAACAATGAAGACACCGGCTCGGAGCCCGTGTGGCCCGCTGGCCTGAACTGGCCACGCGACCTGCGCCGCTCCAGCCGCGGTACACACTGGAGATGAACGCATGAGATACGCAACCGCCCTCCTCGCCGGCGTGATGCTCGCGGCACTCGGCTCACTGGCCATCGCTGCCAACGGCGAACCGGCCAAGGCACGCGTCATCAGCGGCCCGCCCAAGCTCGCGCAATACGTTTACGAGGTCGAACTCACGGCAGTCAACGGCGAATACATCGGCCCCCGGAAAATGCTCACGCTCGAACCGGGCAACTACACGCTGACCGCGCGGGTGCCGGCACGCTTCACCAAGGCGGCCATCGGCCAGCGCCTGCGGCGCGGGGATGAGAACGTGGACTTCGACATCACGCTCGAGCCGGGCCACGACTACAGCGTGCAGGTCCAGTGGCACCGGAACAACTCGGAAACGCCTTACGAGCTGATCGTCCGGGAAACCCACTGAAATGATGCCACGGCTTTCGGGGAAGGCGCCGCTGCCACCTCGCGTCGCCAACAAGCCATCGCAGCCCTTCCAATGCGCTGCGCTGTGTCAAGAAGCCGAGGTGTTTCCTACGCGCCGATCGGCTGGGTATAATGGCGGCTTGATCATTTTCCACTGGCGAACTCTATGCTGAATCGAATTCTTGTCGTTGCATTCCTCGCGATGATCAGCCAAGGCGCGATGGCACAGGATCAGGGCGAGAACGAAGGCGACGTCGAACGCGGCCGTGTTATTGCCTACACCTGTTTTGGCTGCCACGGTAAACCCGAGCAGAGAAACGTCTACCCGACTTATCCGGTACCCAGAATTGGTGGCCAGACCTCCGGCTACATCGTCTCTGCCCTCAAAGCCTACCGCGCTGGCGATCGCCAGCACCCCACGATGCGGGCACAGGCCAGCACCCTGAGCGATCAGGACATGCGCGACATCGCCGCCTACTTCGTCAGCGCCCACGGAGGAGACGACTCATGAAACCGCTCGCCCTGACCTTCGCCGCCGCCCTTCTCGTGCTGGCCGGTAACGACGCCCTGGCCGCCGGCAACGCCAGCCGTGGCCTCGAGAAATCCCAGACCTGCCAGGCCTGCCACGGCAAGGACGGCAATCTGGCGGTGACGCCGGACACGCCCAAGCTGGGCGGACAACACGCCGGCTACCTCGTTTACGCGCTCAAGCAGTATCGCTCGGGCGAGCGCAAGGACGCGCAGATGAACAGTTTTGCCAGCAGCCTCAGCGACCAGGATATTGCGGACCTGGCCGCCTGGTACGCCAGTCAGAAAGGACTGAAAACGCCGCGACTCGGCCGCCGCTAGCCTGTCCCGAGCAGGCTTTGTCGGCTCGGGATCGCAGCACGGCAAGACAAGGCGGCCGCGCCGACAGCGCCAGCGCTACAGAGGCGCCACCCCAACGCGGCAGGTCGCCGTTACCGGCTGCCCTCAAGTTCCGTGCTGCAGGCGAGCGCCCGGCCCGCCGTCGCCAGTACGCCAGCTTTATACATAGCCCACAGCCATTACGCGTTTGCCATGCAGATGCTGCTCGTAAGCATCGGCAGGCGGCTCGACCAGACCGACATTTCTGAACCCGACTTTGCGCATCACCCAGAGCAGGGTCTCCGCGCTTGGCGCCAGACAGATCCCCTCTCCTTCCAGCGCTGCCTCGCTGCCATGGCCTTCATCGGTTTCGTCCACCACCGTGAACACACCCCTGATCGGCCGAACGAACCGATGGCTTCCCCAGTCAATGGGCCCCGATAGATGCGGCCCCACCTGAGTTTCCACAAAACACACATGCTTGCAGTAGCGATAAGCCATCTTGATCGCCGAGACCGGGTCTGAGAGGTGATAGATCAACCCGAGACAGAGGACAATGTCTGCCGGCTCGATGTCGGAGTCGACTACTTCAGACAAGCTTGAGCGAACGAACCGGATATCGTCCAGCCCCAAAGCCCGGCAAATCAGGCGCGCATCATTGACATGGCTCTCCCGGGGCTCGAAACCAGTTACCGTCGAGCAACCCATTTGCTTCAGCTGAACCGCGAACCAGCCCTGATGAGAAGCCATATCCAGGGCCGACATGGCTTTCTCCTGCAAAGGCTCCGACAGGACCGAACGCAGCATTTTCAGCCGCGTTTGGTGAATCGGCTCGACATTCGCAGGAGCGTAAGGCTGCGTTTCCGAGCCGTCGGGAAGCAAAAACCGATAGAACCAGTCCCTGCGATGCACTTCAAGAATCAATTCATTCGAATCGTCGGAACCCATCTTCATTGGCAACCTGTGTTGTCAGGAAAACCACCTCGTCTCTCAGCGAGACAAACGTGTGCCCCTCCCTTCAAGGTGACAGAAAGCGTGGCGGGAGATACTGGATCAGTAGTAGGGGTTTTCTCCAGTAGCATGGTCGGTGGCGTCCACCACCTCGCGCAGCTCGGCTATTTCCTGGCGCAGCGTTTTTTCGATTCCCTGCTTGAGGGTTACATCGACCATCCCGCAGCCGTGGCAGCCACCGCCGAACTCCAGCACCACATCGTTGTCGCGGGTGACCTCAACCAGTTCGACGTGGCCACCATGCGAAGCCACCATGGGATTGATTCGGCTTTCGAGCACCCAGGCGACGCGCTCCTCCACGGGGGCGTCGTCGGGCGGGGCATTGCCCTTGAGGCCCGGCGCGCGAATGGACAGCTCACCGCCCATGCGGCTGGTCTCGAAATCGATCATCGCACCACTCAGGATGTCTGCAGAGACCTTTTCAACAAACAGCCTGAAGGCCTGGCAGTCGACCGACGCATCACTTTCGGCCTCATCGCCGGGGCCGCAATAGGTCAGCTCCACATCGGCCGAAGGCGTGCCCGGGTTGGTCACACGCAGGCGCAGGTTGGTGCCATCGGGTTGCTGCTCGAGCAAATCGGAAAAATAGTCGCGAGCGGCGGGAGTGACAGTCAGCATGATTCAGATCACCTCGTCTGTATGTCTTTCAAATGTGCCGTCGAATCAGTCCGCTTTCAAGCGCGCGGCCAGCCAGGGCAGCGAGTGATCGTAGCGCCAATCGATACCCGAGTGGGTGCCGTCGAACTCCTCGAAATGATGCGCAATGCCCTGCGCTTCCAGCTGCTGATGCATTTGCCGGGTGCCGTATTGAATGAAGTACTGATCACGGCTGCCGACATCGATCCACAGGCCCGCCAGCTCGGCCAGGCGCCCCGCCTCGGCAGCTACACGTCGAGCAGGGTCGAATGCCAGCCAACGCGCCCATGTGGACTCATCGAGCTGGCAGGTGTGGAGATCGAAGGGCAGACGCAGGCCCAGCTGGCAGGCCTCATCGGGCGAATAGCTGGCCGCCATGCACAGCGTCATCAAGGTATGAAACTGAGCGCCGCCGGGCCGCTTGTCGCCCCAGAAGGTGCGTACGAAATGTTCGAGGTCGCCGTCATGACGCGCCAGCACGCCGGCGGCAAGCGGAAAGTCGCCGCGATAGACACGGTCGAATCCGGCATCACCGGCATGGCTGGCCGCCGCCGCCCAGTGCCCGGGATGCGACAGGCTCAGATGCAGCGCACCGAAACCGCCCGACGACTTGCCGAATACGGCCCGGGCTGCGGCCTCGGGGATGGTGCGAAAGGCGGCATCGACGGCCGGAATCAGCTCGTCGATCAGATAATCGGCGTAGGCGCCCATCGCCGGGGTGTTCACGTACTGATTGCCACCCAGGCTGGTGTAACAGTCGGGAAACACGACAATGACCGGCGGCATGGCACCCGACTCGATCAACCGATCGAGCCGTGCCGGCAGGTTCTCGCCGTGGTTGCGCCAGCTCACCTGCCCTGGCCCGGCGTTGGTGTAAGCTGCCAGGCACCACAGAACCGGGTAGTGGCGATCAACGTCATCGTCATAACCCGCCGGCAGATAGACCGGGTGACTTCGGTGCGCAGGATCGCCCAGCGC
The DNA here is from genome assembly GCF_056324145.1 of Wenzhouxiangella sp. YN1. Lineage (NCBI taxonomy): Bacteria > Pseudomonadati > Pseudomonadota > Gammaproteobacteria > Chromatiales > Wenzhouxiangellaceae > Wenzhouxiangella > Wenzhouxiangella sp. YN1. The sequence continues at coordinate 89,569 of NZ_JBJNIO010000157.1, read as the reverse complement.
GTTACCTTTCAGGATTTGTGAACCGTGCTCGAAGCCGACTACCCGTCCGCGGCGAGCGGCGGGATCGGGACGAAGTTTCGACATCAATATCTCCGCAAATCTGGTCTGAACAAGGACAACGTGGATCAGATCAAACCGCCCCGGGGCAACGCTCAACCGGCCAGAGGGATGACCTTGCGCTCACGCCGGGGCACCTTGCCGAGCTCGGGCACCAGTTCGAGCAGGATGGATCGCAGCGCGTCATTGTCGTAGCGCATCACGGCCGCCTCTGCGCGCCGCAACTTGTCATCAATGCCGTCGAGCGCCTGGCATGGACCCTGAGAAAGAAAGATCTTTTCATGTGCCGTCGTGGCGTAGGACTCGTTCTCGTGGAAAAGCTCTTCGAAGAGCTTTTCTCCGGGCCGCAGGCCAGTATAGACAATCTCGACGTCGCGCCCGGGCTCCTTGCCGGCCAGGCGTATGAGCTGCTCGGCCAGAAAGCCGATGCGCACCGGTTCGCCCATATCGAGCACGAACACCTCGCCACCGCGCCCCAGCACGCCGGCCTGCAGAATGAGCTGCCCGGCCTCGGCAATGGTCATGAAATAGCGGGTGATCTCCGGGTGCGTCACGGTAATCGGACCGCCCCGGCGAATCTGCTCATTGAACAACGGCACCACCGAACCGGTGGAGTTGAGGACGTTGCCGAAGCGAACGGTGATCAGCTTGGTGTCTGCCGACTGATTGAGCTGCTGAATATAGAGCTCGGCAATGCGCTTGGTCGCTCCCATGACATTGCAGGGATTGACCGCCTTGTCCGTCGAAATCAGAACGAAAGTGCCCACGCCGTAGCGCACGGCAGCGTCCGCCACCCGCCGGGTACCGACGACGTTGTTGCGAAAGGCCTCGCGTACCTGATTCTGCAGCATTGGAAGATGCTTGTAGGCGGCAGCGTGGAACACCACTTCCGGGCGCGAGCGCTGCATCAGGGTCTCGACCGTGGCCGGGTCGCAGACGTCGCCAAGCACGGTCTCGACCATCAGATCGGGAAACTCGGATTTGAGCCGATAGTCAATGCGGTAGAGATTGAACTCGCTGTTGTCGACCACCAGCAGGCCAGCCGGATCAAGGCGCGCAATCTGGCGACAGAGCTCGGCGCCAATGGAGCCCCCGCCGCCGGTCACCATCACGCGCTTGCCGGTCAGGCCGGAGCGAATGGATTCCCAGTCGAGCGAAACCGGTTCCCGCCCCAGCAAATCGTCGATCGCCACCGGCTTGAGATCGTCAAAACGCGTCAGGGACGCGCCCAGCTCCTTGAGGGTAGGCACCGTTCGGAACTCGACTCCGGCACGCTCACAGACCTCCACCACTCGCTGCATTTGCGCATTGGTTGCAGATGGAATGGCAATGGCCGCCATGTCGAGATCGGCTTCCCTGGCAATGCGCGGCAGGCTGGCAATGTCGCCGAGCACCGGCACCCCGTCGATTTCGGTGTGCTGCAGCCCGCGCGCGTCGTCAAGAAAGCCGACCACATCGAAGTTACCGCGGCGACGCAGCTCCGGCAGCAGCAAGCGGCCGGAACGCCCGGCGCCCAGAATGACGGTACGGCGGGTCTGGCGGCGGCGATATACCTCCAGGCGCATGTCCTTGAACACGCGATAGGTCAGCCGCGGCACGCCGAGATTCAACAGCAGCAGCAGCGGGAACAGCCAGACCATCAACACCATGAGCTCGAGCGGCGCTTCGAGCAGCAGCAGGACGGTGGCACCGGACACGGCGGCCAACATGGTCGCGCGCATCAGATTGCCCAGATCCGGCAGGCTGGCAAACCGCCACACCCCGCGATAGAGGCCGGTTCGCCAGTGCAGAAACCCCTGCAGCACGACAATCAGATTGACTTCGAGAACAAAGCGCTGCCATTCCAGCAACGGCGCGCCCAGCAGCCATTGCGAAGCGACGCGCGCCAGCAGCCAGGCGGCAGCCACCATGATCAGATCATGGGCCACGACCAGCGAGCGCAAATTCAGGAACGCCCCTCGCTTTTCCGGCTGTTCGGTCACAATTCTGCCTTGTCGTTGTTCGCTGTCGCGGCCGGCTGAACGACTCGCCACCCCACAACAAGAGCCACGGCGAGGCCAAGTGCCAGAACGCTGTCCAGCTTTGGCCAGTGCAAGGCCGCTGCGATCACCGGCAGCACAATCAGCACATTGATCAGCTGATACAACCCCATCACTTTGGCGTGGCTCAAGCCCAAGTCAAGCAGTCGCTGATAGGCGTGTTGCCGATGCGGAGTATACCACCGCTGCCCGCGCAAGGCTCTCGCCAGAAGGGTCGCGGTGGTATCGACCACGAAAACCGAAGACACCATGAAGCTCAGCCAGATGCTGATGGCGCCGGTAACCGCACCGGCGATGGCCGCGGCGGCGACAAAGGCGCCCAGAGCCAGTGAGCCGACGTCGCCCATGAAAATGCCCGCCGGCGGTCTGTTCCAGAACAGAAACCCGCCCCAGGCGCCCGCCGCTGCCATGGCGAGCATTGCCAGCTCAGGGTGGCCGGCCCGCTCGAACAATACGGCCACTGCCAGCCCGACCCAGACGCCCTGGGCCGCGGCCATGCCGTCCGAGCCGTCCATGAAGTTATACAGATTGATCAGCCAGATGACGGCAATGACGGCCAGCAGATTCCACAGCCACACCGATTCGATCATGATGCCGAAGATGGCGGCCTGCCCGATGCCACCGGCCAGTCCGACCAGCGCCACCGCCCCTGTCAACTGCAAGCAGAAGCGCCACGGCGCAGCCAGTTGATGACGATCCTCGATCCAGCCGACCGCGGCCATGAAAACGATTGCCGCCATGGGCTGCCACCAGGCTGCTAGCGCCCCCGGCCATGTCACCCAGGCAATGACCAGCGCGGCAACAATTGCCAAGCCACCGCCACGCGGCGTCGGCCGGGCATGACTGCGCCGCCGCCCGGGCTGGTCCACCTGGCCCCGCCGCAACAGCCACAGCCGCAGCGGCGCCGTCAGCGCGGCAGAGGCAATTGCCGCCAGGACCGCCAGCAGCCAGAACGCCGCGTCGGGCATCATTCTCCCAGCACGCCGGTAATGGCACGGGTGGTATGCCAGCGACGACAGCTCGGGCACAACCAGTGCCAGGCACTGCCGCTGAAGCCGCAGTGCTCGCAGCGATAGCGCGGCTGACCGTCGAGCAAACGCTTGAGAATATCCTGGATCAGTTCGGGGCCGACCTCGTCCAGGCTGGCGCCCTGACGGTAAACCAGCTCGATCAGATAGTCGAGACCGCGCACGGTGGGCCGCCGCGACAGGTGAGCAAGCAGGAAGCTGACTGCAGCCCCGGGATCGTGCGTTGCCTTCTGTCGGGCCAGCGCCAGAATGGCCGTGGTCATCGGGCTGCGCTCGATCAGCGACTCCAGCCAGGACTCGAACTCGGACATGCGCTCCGCGCGCCGGTGTGCATCGAGCATGGCCTCAAAGGCGAAGCTCAGGCAGTCCGGATCGAGCTCGCAGGCGCGGCGATAAAGCGCCGCCGCATCCTCCCAGGCCTGATCCCCGGCGGCCAGTTCGGCCTGAATCAGATGGGCTCGGGGGTTGGCCGGATCATAGCGTCGCGCCTGCCGCAGAGATCGCCGCGCCGCCTCGATATCGCCGGCGTCAAGCGCCTGCCGCGCCAGCTGACAGTGGAAACTGGCGATCAGCCCGGCAGAATTCTCGCCGTCGACGCGACTGAGGCGACGCGCCTGAGTGATGGCTTTCTCCCAATCCCTTTCCTGCTGGTAGATATCGAGCAACTGTCGCACCGGGCGGATATGCGAGTCATCGTGGTCCAGCAGATCGGCGAACAGATATTCCGCCCGGTCGAGCAGGCCGGCCTGCATGTAGTCCTCGCCCAGCTCCATCAGCGCCTGGGCGCGCTGCTCATCGTCCAGGCCGGGGCGAGTGATGATGTGCTTGTGGAAACGAATGGCCTTGTCGATCTCCCCACGCCGGCGGAACAGGCTGCCCAGCGCCAGGTGCGTTTCCACCGTGTCCGGGTTGACCTCGACCAGCTTCAGAAAGACTTCGATCGCCTTGTCGGGCTGCTCGTTGAGCAGATAGTTGAGCCCGCGAAAGTAGTTGCTGGAGAAGGTTTTCGTTCGCCGGCGATCATGGCGCGCATTCTGTCGCCGGGCCAGGTACCAGCCGCTGGCAGCTGCCAGCGGGAGCAGGAGAAACAGAACCAGCAGTTCAGCCATTGGCGTGGCTGGTCAGATCATTCCCCTTGTCGTTCGACCGTGAGCGGCTGGAGCGCCGGATGCGACCGGGCAAAAAAAACAGCAGCCATGCCAGCACCAGCCCTGCAATCAGGCCGGAACTGAAGGCCAGAAGGACCAGCCCCCCAAGGGGCAGGTCGAGCTTGAAAGCCAGAAAGTCCAGACTGACGGGATCGACATTGAGCGCGCCGATCACCAGCCCGGCAGCCGCGGCAGCGATGAGCAGGAAAATCAGAAGCCAGCGAAACATGCGGCGATCAATCTGACGACGCCCCGGCGTTGACCCGCTCTCGCAGCGCCTTCCCGGGTTTGAAGTGCGGCACATACTTGCCCGGCAGTGCCACCGATTCTCCGGTGCGCGGGTTGCGGCCCATGCGCGCCGGACGATAGTTGAGCGAAAAGCTGCCAAACCCCCGCACCTCGATACGCTCCCCCTCTGACAGCGCACGACTCATCTGCTCGAGAATGCAGCGCACTGCCAGCTCGACGTCGGCATGACTGAGATGAGTCTGCTCACCGGCCATGCGTTCAATCAGTTCGGATTTGGTCATTGCTGCTCCCCGGAAAGATCCGGGCGTTCACGTTTGCAGGTGCACACGCGAACGCCCGGTGATTTGCTGTGTCAGTCGTCCTTGTTCTCGAGCTGCTCCTTCAGCAGGTCACCCAGGGTGGTGCTGCCGCCGCTGCCGGAGCGATGGTATTGATCAACGGCTTCGGCGAGCTCGTCGTCATCCTTGGCCCGGATCGACAGGGTGAGGTTACGGGTCCTGCGATCGAGCGCCACGAACTTGGCCTCGACTGCATCTCCCTCGGAAAGCACCTTGGTGGCGTCGTCCACGCGCTCCTTGGCCAGATCGGAGGCCTTGATATAGCCGTCCACGCCATCGGCAAGCTCGACAACCGCGCCCTTGGGGTCAACGGACTTGACCGTGCCGTTGACGATGGAACCACGCGGATGCGCTGCCATGTAGGTGGCAAAGGGATCCTGCTCGAGCTGCTTGATGCCAAGCGAAATGCGCTCGCGCTCGGGATCGACAGCCAGCACGGTCGCCTCCACTTCCTCGCCTTTGCGGAAGTTGCGGATGGCTTCCTCTCCCGGCGTCATCCAGGAAATGTCGGACAGGTGCACCAGGCCATCGATACCGCCTTCCAGACCGATGAAGATGCCGAAATCGGTGATCGACTTGATCGCACCGGCGACCTTGTCGCCCTTGTTGTGAGTGGCTGCGAAAGCTTCCCAGGGGTTCGGGGTGCACTGCTTCATGCCCAGCGAGATGCGGCGACGCTCCTCGTCGACATCCAGCACCATGACCTCGACCTCGTCGCCGACATGCACGACCTTGGCCGGGTTGACGTTCTTGTTGGTCCAGTCCATTTCGGAGACGTGAACCAGGCCTTCGACGCCGTCCTCGATCTCGACGAAGCAGCCGTAGTCGGTGATATTGGTGACCTTGCCGAACAGTCGGGTGGTTGGCGGATAACGCCGATCGATGTTTTCCCAGGGATCATCGCCCAGCTGCTTGAGGCCCAGCGAAACGCGCATGCGCTCGCGGTCGAAGCGCAGCACGCGAACCTCCAGCTCCTCGCCGACTTCCACCACTTCGGACGGGTGGCGAACGCGCTTCCAGGCCATGTCGGTGATATGCAGCAGGCCATCGATGCCGCCAAGATCCAGGAAGGCACCATAATCGGTGAGGTTCTTGACCACACCCTTGACCACCGCACCCTCGGTCAGGCGCTCGATCAGGTCTTCGCGCTCGGCGGCGTATTCGTGTTCGACCACCGCGCGACGGCTGACCACCAGGTTGTTGCGGCGGCTGTCGAGCTTGATGATCTTGAACTCGAGGTCCTTGCCCTCGAGGTAGGCGGGGTCACGCACGGGACGAACATCCACCAGCGATCCCGGCAGGAAAGCGCGGATGCTGTCGATGTTGACCGTGAAGCCACCCTTGACCTTGCCGGAAATCTGACCAATCACGTTGTCTTCGTTTTCGTAAGACTGTTCCAGCTTGGTCCAGACCCGGGCCCGCTTGGCCTTTTCGCGCGACAGGCGAGTTTCGCCAAAACCGTCTTCGACGGTATCCAGCGCCACTTCCACCTCGTCGCCGACGGCCACTTCCAGCTCACCATCCGGCAGGCGGAACTGGTGAATGGGAACGATACCCTCGGACTTCAGCCCGGCGTTGACGATGACTACGTCTTCCCGGATATCGACAATCTTGCCGTTGACGATCGCGCCGGGGCGAAGGTCTTTTTCGGCAATGCTCTGTTCAAATAACTCTGCAAAGGATTCGGTCATTACGCTTGTTTCTTCCTGCAAGATCTGCGCGGCCCTGGCGTTCAAAGTCCGCTTGTCTCTACGGTGTCTGCGCTCGCGAGGAACGCTCGTGAAAAAACCCGACCACCACCTGTGCGGGGCCGGAACCTGACTTCAACCTCTTTTTCGCAATCAGACAGCGCCCGCTACCAGATCAAGAACCTGCTCGACTACCTGCGCCAGCGTCAATTCAGTCGAATCGATCACGGTTGCGCCCGACGCCGGAACCGTCGGCGAGACGGCTCGTTCACGATCCCTGCGGTCGCGCTCGGCAAGATCGCGAAAAAGACGGGAGAATTTAACACTTTCTCCTTTCTCTTTCAACTGTTTATGCCGGCGACGCGCTCGTTCTTCGACGCTGGCGTCGAGAAAAACCTTGACCGGGGCCTCCGGAAAGACCACGGTGCCCATATCCCTGCCGTCCGCCACCAGGCCGGGCGCGCGCCGAAACTGGCGCTGCAGATCCATCAGCGCCCGGCGGACCGCCGGCCGTGAAGCGACCTGAGAGGCCATGACCGACACGGCCTCGCTGCGCAGTCGTTCGTCGACTGCACGGCCGTCGAGCAGCACCTTCACGCCGTCGCTGCCGGAGCAGAACCGCAGATCCAGCTGATCACACAGGGCCACCAGCGCTGCGTCGTCATCGGCCTCCACGCCGCGGTCGATCGCGGCCAGCGCCACAGCCCGATAGACCGCACCGGAATCGAGCAGCCGCCACCCCAGGCGCGCGGCAACCCGCGCCGAAACTGCGCCCTTGCCGGCACCGGAAGGGCCGTCGATGGTCAATACGGGTATCGTTGTTGTCTCTTTGCGGGCAGTCTCAGTCATCATCGCCAGCCAGGCTGCGTGTAAAGTGTGAAGTCTAAAGTGCACAGAACCAAACGCCAGCCCCTCACACTTCACACTTCACACTCGAACCTTCCCACTCCATCTCCGCCCCCAGCCCCGTCATATCGTCTACAAACGCCGGGTAACTCGTCTCGATCCACTCGGCATCATTGATCGTGACCGGAGCTTCGGCCGCCAGGGCCAGCACCGCCAGGCTCATGGCCACGCGATGATCGCCGTGACTGTCAACCTCGCCTCCGCGCACCGGTCCGCCGGTGATGATGGCGCCGTCATCGAGCTCTTCCACGCTCACCCCCAGACGGGCGAGCTGACGGCACATCACGGCAATGCGGTCGCACTCCTTGACCCGCAGCTCGCTGGCACCGCGGATCCGCGTGCGGCCGCTGGCGGCGGCAGCCAAGGCCATGATCAACGGAAACTCGTCAATGGCCAGAGGCACCAGCTCCCGGGCCACATCGGCGCCCGAGAGCCGACCCGCGCGAGCTGTAATCCGGCCCAGCGGTTCGCCACCATCGGTCTGGTCGCCCTCGATGGTCATCGTCGCGCCCATGGCTCGCAGAATATCGATCACGCCGCTGCGGGTGGGATTCAGCCCGACGCGCTCGAGCTCGATCACCGAGCCGTCGACGAGCAGCCCCGCCGCGAGCACAAACACCGCCGAAGACAGGTCACCAGGCACTTCCACACGCGTGCCCGACAGCGCCTGACCGCCGCGCACAGCCACACCCGGCCGGCCATCGTGGAGCAAGGCGCCGAACGCCGGCAGCATGCGCTCGCTGTGATCGCGGCTCACACCCGGCTCGACAACCACGGTTTCTCCCTCGGCAAACAGCCCGGCCAACAGAATGGCCGACTTGACTTGCGCACTGGTGACGTTGAGCGCGTGACGCTGCCCGCGCAAGCGGGTGGGGTGGACCTTGAGCGGAGCGCAGCCTTCCCGACTGTCGATGACTGCGCCCATGCGCGCCAGCGGCTCGATGATGCGCGCCATCGGCCGGCTCGAGAGCGACTGATCGCCGACCAGCTCGATCGGCGCATCCCGCAGTGCCGGATGCCCGGCCAGGGCGCCGGCAAGCAGGCGGATACCGGTGCCTGAATTCCCCAGATCCAGCGCCCCGGACGGCGGCCGCAGGTCGCCGCCGCGCATCCGGATCACGCCATCAGTTTCCTCAACGCCGGCTCCCAGCTGTCGCATCGCCGCCAGCGTTGCTCGGGTATCGGTACTCTCGAGGAAACCATGAATCTCGGTCTCGCCGCTGGCAATCCCGCCCAGGATCGCGGCGCGATGGGAAACGGACTTGTCGCCCGGGGGGCGATAGCGGCCGCTCAAAGCGCGCGCAGCTGGCTGAACGATCAGGCGCATCGCTTAGATCACCTCCGACAACACCGCCAGCAGGCGCTCATTCTGTTCGCGCGTGCCGATGGTGATGCGCAGGTAATCATCCAGGCCATAGTTAGCCACCGGCCGCACGATCACGCCGCGCTTGAGCAGGGCTTCGTTGAGCTCGGCACCGGAACGATCAAAGCCGGTCAGCAGGAAATTGGCCGCCGAGGGAATGATCGTCAGCCCCAGCTTTTCGAAGCCCTTCTGAAGCTGGCGCAGGCCTTCGCTGTTGCAGCGACGGGTTGCGGCAATGAACTCTTCATCACCCAGCGCGGCCTGCGCCGCTGCCAGGGCGGGCGCGTTGACGTTGAAGGCGGGCCGAACACGGTTGAGCAGGTCGGCAATCCCGGGGTTCGACAGCGCATAGCCCACGCGCAGACCGGCCAGACCGTAAGCCTTGGAGAAGGTGCGAGTCACGACCAGGTTCGGAAACTCCTCCAGCCAGGTCGAGGCGTCACCGAGAGTGTCGGACTCGGCGTACTCGGTATAGGCCTCGTCGACCACGCAGATGACCTGGGGCGGCAGCGAGCCGATGAAATCCTTCAGTCGATCACCGTCCAGCCAGGTGCCGGTCGGGTTGTTCGGGTTGGCAATGAAAACCAGCCGCGTGTCATCACCAACGCGTTCGAACAAGCCGCGCAGATCATGGCCCAACGGCATGCCCGGATGGTCGAGCGGCAGCGCCGGGGCGACCTGCGCCTGTGCGCCCATCATCTGAGTCGCGATGGGATAGACCGCAAAGGCATATTGCGAAAACACAGCCTCCAGACCGGGCCGCAGAAACGTCTGTGCGAGCAGCACCAGCACGTCGTTGGAACCGTTGCCCAGGGTGATGGCCTCTGGCGGCAGCGCATGCCTTTCGGCCAGCGCCCGCTTGAGATGAAAGCCGTTGGCATCAGGGTACAGCCAGGCATCATCGAGCGCGGCACGGGCGGCGGCAATCGCTTTCGGGCTCGCGCCCAGAGGATTCTCGTTGGAGGCCAGCTTGATCGAATCACTGACCCCGTATTCGCGTTCGAGCTCGTCGATCGGCTTGCCCGGCGTGTAAGGAGTCAGATCGCGCACACCTGGTGCGGCCAGAGCGGAATAGTCTCGTAGCTTCATTAAGATCCCTTGTTCAACTTCAAAATATCCAAAACCCCGGCACCTTTTTGCCCACGGATGGACACAGATGGAAAACAACACCACCCTGCTGGATTGGCGAGCGATCGAATGCCAGAGCCAGGCTCCGGTTTTTCATCACTGCTTTCCATTAGAGTTCCTCTTTAGAGTTCTCCTTTGCTTTTATCCGTGTTCATCCGTGGGCAAAAAGCCCTTGATCCTGATTGTCTGGTTTCATTCCTGAGCAATTATCTTCTGACTTCACGCCTCAGGCGCCGCTCTCGCCCGGCAGGCGACCGACGACGGCGCGGGGATAACAGCCGAGGATGCGCACCTGTGCCGAGCGGCCTTCGACCTCGGCCAGGGCGTTCTTGAAGCCGGGATCTTCGACATGGCCGTCGACGTCGATGAAAAACACGTAATCCCAGCGCCCTTCCCGGGAGGGCCGCGACTCGATCCGGGTCATGTTGACGCCGTGTCTGGACAGTGGCTCGATCAGGCTGAACAATGCGCCGGGGCCATCGCCCCCCGGGCCGGCCACCATCAGGGTCGTCTTGTCGTCGCCCGAGGGCGGCAACAGCTCGCGGCCGAGCACGAGAAAACGCGTCGTGTTGTCGGCATGATCCTCGATATTGGCGAACAATACCGGAATGCCGTAGATTTCGGCGGCGCTGCGCCCGGCAATCGCGGCGGCATCCGGTGCGTGGCGCACGCGACGGGCAGCTTCGGCGTTGCTCGAGACCGCGATCAGCTCGACGCCCTCGAGATGTCTTTCCAGCCACATCCGACACTGTGCCAGCGATTGCTGATGCGCGTAGACGCGCTCGACGCCGTCGAGCGAACGCGCCGCGGTCAACAGGTGCTGATGAATCCTCAGCTCCACCTCGGCGGCGATGCGCACGTCCGAATGCATGAACATGTCGAGCGTGTGGGTGACCACGCCCTGCGACGAATTTTCGACCGGCACCACGCCGAAGTCGACCTCACCGCCCTGCACGCGCCGGAACACCTCGTCGATACCGGTCTCGGAGCTGGCGCTGACCGAATGCCCGAACTGCAGAAAAACCGCCTGCTGGGTAAAGGTGCCCTCCGGCCCCAGAAAGGCCACGCGCAGCGGCTCCTGCTGGGCCAGGCAAGCCGACATGATCTCGCGAAACAGGCGCAGCATGACCGTATCGGTCAGCGGGCCATCGTTGCGCTCGATCACGCGCCGCAGCACCTGAGCCTCACGGTCGGGTCGATAGTAGTCGGCAGGCGTGGCCATCGCGCCCTTGGCAGAGCGTACCGCCTGCGCCAGGCCCGCGCGCTCGGCGATGAGAGCCTGAATACGCTCGTCAAGCGCATCGATTTGCTGGCGCACCTGACCGAGATCGATCTTATCCATGGCGTCGTTCGAATTCCTGCATGAAGTCAACCAGTGCCTCCACAGCGTCAAGAGTCTGGGCATTGTACAGACTGGCTCGCAGGCCACCGAGCGCGCGGTGGCCCTTGAGCCCATGCAGGCCGGCCGCCTCGGCCTGCTCGACGAAAGGCTGCACCAGTGATGGATCGGTCGGCCAGAAGGGCACGTTCATCACTGAACGTGCGGCCCTGGTCACCGGGTTGTGCCAGAAATCCGACCGATCGATGGCGCGGTAGAGGGTTTCCGCCTTGCGCTGATTGCGGTCAGCGATCGCTTCGAGGCCGCCCTGGCGCTCGATCCAGCGCAACACTTCCAGAGCGGCGAACCAGGCCAGGCTGGCCGGGGTGTTGTAGAGGCTGTCACTCTCCGCCCAGCTGCGATAGTCAAAAAAGCGCGGCAGCGTATCGGGCACGCGCGCGAGCAGATCACGTCGAATGAAGGCCACGGTCAGTCCGGCGATGCCCAGATTCTTCTGCGCACCGGCGTAGGCAAAGCCAAGATCACGGTAGGGATACGGCCGCGACAGGAATTCCGAAGACAAGTCCGCAGCCAGCGGTATTGCAGCTCGCGGCGGCTGCGCATACTGCAGCCCGTGAATCGTCTCGTTGCCGGTAAAGTGCAGGTAGGCGCAACTTTCGGGCAGGCGTCCGATTTCGGGCAGGTCGATGAAGCCGCCCTCCTCGCTACTGCCGACCACCTGTGTCGAGGCAACGCGCCCGGCTTCAGCCAAAGCCTTTTTACCCCAGTGCCCGGAAATCAGAAAGGCCGCCGTACCGTCGGCGGCCAGGTTCAGCGGCAGCTGGGCAAACTGAGCATTCGCGCCGCCGTGCAGCAGCAGCACGGCGTGCTCGTCGCCGATGTCGGCCAGATCGCGAAGCCGCTGTTGCAGTTCCTCGGCCACCGCCATGAAACGCGGCCCACGATGCGACACCTCGGCAATGGAGGGCAAGCCGCCGGCCGCCGGCGCCAGCGCTTCGCTCAAGCGCTCGCGCACCTCGACCGGCAGCATGGCGGGCCCGGCGGAGAAGTTGTGCACTTTCATGGCGTGCCTCCGGCGCCCGTGGGCAACACGATCATTCGGCCACTGACAGTGACTCCCGGCCGCCCATATATCGCCGCAAGGCCTCGGGCACGCTGACCGAGCCGTCACGCTGCTGGTAGTTTTCCAGCACCGCGATCAGGGCGCGGCCGACGGCCAGCCCCGAACCATTGAGGCTGTGGACCAGCTCGGGCCGGCCGGTTTCGGGGTTGCGCCAGCGCGCCTGCATGCGGCGGGCCTGGAAGTCGCCGAAATTCGAACACGATGAGATCTCGCGATAGGCGCTCTGGCCGGGCAGCCAGACCTCGAGGTCGTAGGTCTTGCGCGCGGAAAAGCCCATGTCGCCGGCGCACAGCGTCATCACGCGATACGGCAGCTTGAGCACCTGCAGCACTTTCTCGGCATGCCCGGTCAAGGCCTCCAGGGCCTGTTCGGACTCGTCGGGACGCACGATCTGGACCAGCTCCACCTTGTCGAACTGGTGCTGACGGATCATGCCCCGGGTATCCTTGCCATAGGCGCCCGCCTCGCGCCGGAAACAGGGCGTGTGGGCCACGAATTTCAGCGGCAGATGCGCTGAGTCAAGAATTTCGGCGGCCACCAGGTTGGTCAGCGGCACCTCGGCGGTCGGGATCAGATAGCGGGGCGGGTCGTCGTCGATGGCGAAGGCATCGTCTTCGAACTTCGGCAGCTGTCCGGTTCCCTGCATGGCCTCGGCGTTGACCATGTAGGGCACGTACATCTCGCGGTAGCCGTGCTCGCCGATATGCATGTCGAGCATGAACTGCGCCAGCGCCCGGTGGAGCTGCGCGACCTGTCCGCCCAGCACGGCAAAGCGGCTGCCGGCGAGCTTGGCTGCAAGCTCGAAGTCGATACCGTCGAGCATCTCGCCAATCTCGACGTGATCGCGGGGCTCGAAATCAAGCGCGGTGGGTTCGCCAACGCTGCGGGCCAGCGCGTTATCGGCCTCGTCATCGCCCTCGGGCACGGACGCGTCCGGCAGATTGGGCATGTCAAGCTGAACGCGCTCGAGCTCGTGGCGAAGCTGCTCGAGTTCATCGCTTGCGGCCTTGAGATCATCGCCAAGCCGGCCGACTTCGGTCACCAGCGGCGCGATGTCCTCACCGGCGGCCTTCGCCTGCCCGATCGATTTCGAGCGGCGATTGCGCTCGGCCTGCAGCTCTTCGGTCTTTGTCTGCAGCTTCTTGCGCCGCGCCTCGAGCGCGGCATAGTTCTCGATATCGAGGTGATAGCCGCGACGCGCCAGACGCGCAGCCACGGACTCAAGATCGTTTCTCAGCAAATGTGGGTCAAGCATGACAGTTCTTCTTCAGTCGTTGAGTGCGCGAAACCAAAAGCACCAATCCCGGAATGAATCCTGGATCCTGGATCCTGGATCACGAAACCCGAACAGAAACCGCGACCTCGATACGTCGTGCTGAAATGGCTCTCTACACCGCCCTGTTCACGAGCGCGTTTCGAATTTCGTGTTTCGGGTTTGTTTCGTATTCGAGATTTCGCATTTCGAATCCTGGCCCCTCGGCGCTTCAATCAGCTTCGAAGGGATGCCTGAGAATGACATTGGCATCGCGTTCGGGCCCGGTCGAGAGCATGTGCACCGGCGCCTCGATCAGCTCTTCCAGGCGATCAAGATAGGCGCGCGCTTCCGGCGGCAGCTTGTCGGGATCGGTCAGTCCCTGGGTCGAGCCGTCCCAGCCGGGCAGGTCTTCGTAGACCGGCGCGGCGCGCTCCCATTCTTCAGCGCCGACCGGGAATCCATCGACGCCGTCATAGTCAACGCAGATACGTACGCGATCAAAAGTGTCGAGCACATCGAGCTTGGTGATGCAAAGGCCGGTCACGCCGTTGGTGCGCACCATACGCTTGAGCGCGACGGCATCGAGCCAGCCGCAGCGGCGCGCGCGGCCGGTGGTGGCGCCGAACTCGACGCCACGCTCGGCCATCAGGCGGCCGTCGTCGTCATGCAGCTCGGTCGGAAACGGCCCCGAACCCACGCGCGTGGCGTAGGCCTTGGTCACGCCAAGCACGTAGTCGATGTCGCCGGGGCCCACGCCGGTGCCGGTCATCACGCCGCCAACGGTGGTGTTCGACGAGGTCACGAACGGATAGGTGCCATGATCGATATCGAGCAGGCTGCCCTGGGCGCCCTCGAACAAAATCGACCGGTGCTGACGCCGCAGCTCATGGAGCTCGCCGGTGACATCGGTAAACATCGGCTTGAGCTCTTCGCCCATGGCGGCGGCCTGGTCGGCAATCCGGTGGCCATCCACCGGATCGGCATCGTAGTAGCGGGTCAGCAGGAAGTTGTAGTAGTCGATCACACTGCCAAGCTTTTCCTCCAGCCGCGCCGGATCGGCCAGATCGGCCAGGCGCAGCCCCAGGCGTGAGGCCTTGTCTTCGTAGGCCGGCCCGATGCCGCGGCCGGTGGTGCCGATGGCGTTCTTGCCGCGCGATTTCTCGCGCGCGCGGTCGAGGGCTTCGTGGCAGCCAAGAATGGCGGGACAGGCCGGCGAAATGCCCAAGCGCGAACGCACGTCGATGCCCTTGTCTTCCAGCCCGCGGATTTCGGCCACCAGGGCATGCGGCGCAACCACCACGCCGTTGCCGATCAGGCAACGGGCGCGCTCGGTGAGCACGCCGGAAGGAATGACGTGCAGGACGGTCTTTTCGCCTCCGACCACCAGCGTATGGCCGGCGTTGTGGCCGCCCTGGAAACGCACCACGGCGTCGGCTTCATGTGCGAGCAGATCGACGATCTTGCCCTTGCCCTCGTCGCCCCACTGGGTACCGAGAATCACGACGGATCGAGACATTGCTTATCCCCGAAATATGAGAGTCAGCCGGCGAGGTGAAAAATCACCGCGCCAAGCAGGATCAGCACCACGCCGCCCGAACGCAGGCTGCGATCGGGCAGCCGGGCGGCCTGGCCAACCAGGTTGCGCCAGCCCGACGGGCTGATGGCCGGCCCCAGCCCTTCGATAATCAGCACCAGGCCGCCGGCCATCAACAGCTCTGTAAACATGGTTATTGCTGCTGTTTATCCAGGTAGCGGAAGAAGTCCGACTGGGTATCGAGCAGCATCATGTCGTTTTCCGTGCCGATGCTCTGCTCGTAGGCCTCGAGACTGCGCCAGAAGGAGTAGAACTTCTCATTCTGAGTGAACGCTTCGGCATAAATGGCGGTTGCCTCGGCATCGCCTTCACCGCGCAGTCGCTGTGCATCACGCTCGGCCTCGGCCAACAACACGCGCACCTGGCGATCGGCATCGGCGCGAATGCGCTCTGCCTGCTCCCGCCCCAGCGAGCGCAGCTCGTTGGCGTACTCGGTCCGCTGCGTGTCCATGCGGTCAAACACCGAGGCGAGCACCTCTTCGGTCAGCTCGATGCGCTTGATGCGAACGTCGATGACATCGATCCCGTAGTCCTCGAAACGTCGATCGGCCCGCACCACGAGCTTCTCCATCATCTCGCGGCGTTCTTCGGAAACCACTTCGCTGAGCGTGCGCTGGGCAAACTCGTCGCGCAGATCATTGCGGATGAGCTCGGACAAGCGGGCGCGGGTGAAGACCTGATCACCGCGTGTCGCCACGTAATAGTCGCGCGGGTTCATGATGCGCCACTTCACGTAGTAGTCGACTTCAACGAACTTCTGCTCGGCGGTATTCATCTGTTCGGGCCGCATGTCCATGGTCATCAGGCGGTTATCGAACTTGCGAATATTGTTGATGAACGGAAGCTTCCAGTGCAGCCCAGGCTCATAGTCATCGGTCACCACTTCACCAAGGCGGAACCGAATCGCGAACTCGGTTTCCTTGACGATGAACAGGCTGTTGATGCCAACGAACAGCAGGGCGATCAAAACAACAGGAATCAGAATTCTCATCTCAGCGACCCTCCCTGCCGGTACGGCTGCGCGGATCGGTCGTTCGACTCGCGCCCTGCCCCGAATTCTGCCCTGAACGCTGCTGTGGCGAGAGCATCGGCGGCGCCTTGAGCGCCGGGTTGCCGTCGCGAATGCGATCCAGCGGCAGGTAGAACATGTTGTTGCTCGACTCGGTGTCCATCAGCACCTTGGCGGAGCGACCGAAGACCTTCTCCAGAGTCTCGATGTACAGGCGTTCGCGAGTCACATCCGGCGCCTGCTCGTACTCGGCCAGCAAGGCGGAGAAACGATCGGCCTCACCGGTGGCCTGGGCCACCTTGGCCTCGCGGTAAGCCTGCGACTCCTGGGTGATGCGAGCCGCCTGACCACGGGCCTCCGGCACCACCTGATTGGCGTAGGCCTGGGCCTCGTTGGCGAAGCGGATCTGGTCCTCACGTGCCCGCACGACATCATCGAAAGCCTCGCGGACCTGCGACGGCGGTCGCACCTCCTGCAAGTTGAAGGACGTGATCTCGATACCGGGCTGATAACGCGCCAGGATCTCCTCGAGCAGGGCCTGGGTGTCGAGCGCAATCTGCCCGCGGCCGATCTCGAGGATGAAATCCATGTTGTTGGTGCCGACGATCTCGCGGATGGCGCTGTCAGCGGCATGGGCGAGCGAGGCCTCGGGCTGGGCAACGTTGAAGAGGAAGTCTTCCGGATCCAGCGCCCGATACTGAACGGCGTACGCCAGATCGATGAGGTTTTCATCGCCGGTCAGCATGCGGGTGGAGTTCTCCAGCGAACGCATCCGACTGACGTTGACCGTCTGCACGGTCTCGATCGGCTGCGGCAAGGTGAACTTGAGGCCGGGGTTGATCGTTCGGTTGTACTCGCCGAAGCGCAGAACAACGCCGCGCTCGGATTCATCGATGATGTGCACCGAGCTCCACGCAGCCCAGATCACCAGCAGCAGCACCACCAGGCCGATGATCGGCGCGAAGGAACCACCACTCGGGCTGCCCTTGCGACCGCCGTCGTTGCCGCCACCGCCCATGATCTTCTTCAGGCGTCGCTGCACATTGGCAAACACTTCATCCAGATCGGGCGGCTGCTGGCCGTTGCCCCCTTTCCAGGGATCGCGACCACCGCCGCCGCCACCGCCGCGTCCGGGTTCATTCCAGGGCATTGATCTCTCCGTGAGTTCGTTCTTGCATCGGGTTATCGGCAGGCGGCCTGCGCACTGCGTGCAGCCACCACGGAAAACCGCGCAGCGCCCGACGCTCGCAATCGTTTAGTTTAACAGGAGTTGCTCGGCCAGTTGTCCGTCACTTCCCTTCAAGCGGGCCAGTTTTCGGGCGTCGCGCTGGTCCAGATCAACCTCAAGGCGGCTGGACCCATCGTCCTCGACGTGCTCATCAACCACGGCGCCCAGATCAAACAGGCGCGAGCGCAGGCGCTGCCCCTCGACCGGCACGTGGATGCAGCGCCGGATCCGTCCCTCGGCCAGGCGCTCGGCGAGCGCCACGGCCAGGTCATCGAGGCCGTGATCGTGCTCGGCAGATACCCAGACGGACGTGACTCGTCCATCAGCGTCACGCTCCAGGCCGGCTTCACGATCGGTCAGATCGACCTTGTTGAAGACCTTCAGCACGGGCAGGTCGCCGGCGCCGATGTCGTTGAGCACCTCTTCCACCACCGACTGCTGCTGGAGCCGATCGGGGTCGGCGGCATCAATGACGTGTACCACCAGGCTGGCCGAGAGCGTCTCTTCCAGCGTGGAGCGGAAAGCGGCAATCAGCTCGTGCGGCAGATCACGGATGAAGCCGACGGTGTCGGACATCAGCACGTCCGAACCGGCCAGGCCCTCGATACGTCGCACCGTGGGGTCAAGCGTGGCAAACAGCTGATCGCGGGCCATGACCTCGCCCGAGGTCAGGTGATTGAAAAGCGTCGACTTGCCGGCGTTGGTGTAGCCGACCAGCGCTACCAGCGGCACCTCGCTGCGATGCCGCGCGCGCCGCCCCTGCTCGCGACGCTGCTGCACCTTCTCCAGCCGCACGCTGAGCTGACGAATGCGATTCCCCAGCAGGCGACGGTCGGTTTCCAGCTGCGTTTCGCCGGGGCCACGCATGCCGATTCCCCCGCGCTGACGCTCCAGGTGGGTCCAGCCGCGAACCAGGCGGGTGGAGAGGTGGCGCAGCTGAGCCAGCTCGACCTGCAGCTTGCCCTCATGCGAGCGCGCTCGCTGGGCAAAGATATCGAGAATCAGCGTGGTGCGGTCGAGGACGTTGCACTTGAGGCTGCGGGCCAGGTTGCGCTCCTGCACGGGACTGAGCCGGGCATTGACCAGCACCACCCCGGCTTCGCCGGCGGCCACCGTCTGGCGCACCTCCTCGACCTTGCCGCTGCCAACCAGGTAGCGGGGATCGGGCGCATCGCGCGGGGCGAGCACCTCGTCAACCACCTCGAGGCCGGCCGAGCGCGCCAGCAAGCGGAACTCGCTGCGCGACTCGTCACCCTGGCCGGGCCCGAGGACCGGGTGCAGCAGCACGGCCCTGGAAGCGCCGCCGGCGAGGGCTGGGGCAAAATCCTCTATCAGGGCTTTTCTTCCTCCGCCGCATCACCCAGGTGCACGTTGCGTGCGGGCACGATGGTGGAAATGGCGTGCTTGTAGATCATCTGACTGACCGAGTTCCTGAGAAGAATCACGAAGTTATCAAAAGACTCGATCTGCCCCTGGAGCTTGATGCCGTTGACGAGAAAAACCGAAACCGGGACACGCTCGCGCCGAAGCGCATTGAGGAACGGGTCCTGCAACGACTGACCTTTGGACATTGTGACTCTCCTTTGATGTTCTTATTTGGCCCGGCTGATGCTTGCGGGCATGACACTTGCGGGATCGACACCAGGCCGCGTATCCGACCGCAGCGCGGTCAAGCGAAGGTCTGATCGGCGCGGGGCTGTGCAAAAAAGTCACCTGCCTGCCTGACAATCAAGTCAATGGTACGTTCTTGCAGCGAATCGTGCCAGAGGGCGCCCGGCATTCTTCGCAGGGCCGTCAGCTGCCGCTTGGCCAGCTGCCGGGTTGCCGCCACGGCCGCATGACGGCAATCGTCCAGGCGACCGGCCCCATCGAGAAACGACCAGACCTGACGATAACCCACGCTCTTCATGGAGGCGTGAGCCGCGCTCAATTCCGGCCGCTCCCGCAAACGCTCGACTTCTGCCACCAGGCCCTGGGCGAGCATCTGCTGAAAGCGTTTTTCGATGCGCTGATGAAGAATATGGCGATCACGGGGCGCAAGAACAAGGCGCAGCGCCCGCATTCGGGGCAGGCGGTTGTGCCCGTGGTACGCGCTGGGGCCCTTGCCGGTCAGGCGCAGAATCTCGGTGGCCCGCTGAATACGCTGGCTGTCGGCAGGCCGAATCGCGGCCGCGGCGGCCGGGTCGTGCTGCGCCAGTTCCGCGTGCAGCGCCGGCCAGCCGCGCTCGCGCGCTTCGGCGGCGATCGTGTGGCGCAACGCCGGGTCGGCCGCCGGCATGGGGTCAAGGCCATAGAGCAGCGCCCGGTAGTAGAGCATGGTGCCGCCCACAAGTACCGGCCAGTGGCCGGCGGCATGAATACGATGAATCTCGGCGGCCGCATCGGCGGCAAAGTCGGCCGCCGAGTAGGCTTCTTCCGGCTCGCGAATATCAATCAGGGCATGCGGGTAGCGCGCCAGCGTGGCGTCGTCGGGCTTGGCGGAACCAATATCCAGGCCGCGATAGACCTGCGCCGAGTCAACGCTGATCAGCTCGACCGGCAAGCGATCCCGGAGCGCGAAGGCGGCGGCCGTCTTGCCCGCAGCCGTTGGCCCCATCAGGAAGATCGCCGGCGGCAGCGCGGGCAAAGAAAACGCGTTATTGCCCACGCAGAAAGAGCCGATCGAGCGCCTGCATGTCCAGCTGCACCCAGGTCGGACGACCGTGATTGCACTGATCCGAGCGTTCGGTGCGCTCCATGTCGCGCAGCAGGGCGTTCATCTCGTCGATATTCAGGCGCCGATTGGCCCGGACCGAGCCGTGGCAGGCAATGGTTGACAGCAGCTCGTCGAGCATGGTGTCGATCCGCTGGCTCTGGCCCAGCGCCACCAGATCGGCCAGCACGTCACGCACCAGCCCTTGTCCATCGGCACGGGCAAGCAGGGCCGGCACGGCGCGAATCATGACCGCCTCGGGGCCGGCCAGACCGAGCTCGAAGCCAAGCCGCGCAAGATCATCGATGTGACTCTCCAGCGCCTGCGCCTCGCGCTCGGACACGGCGATTCTTTCAGGCACCAGCAGCTGCTGGGAGCGCACGCGCTCTTCGCGCCAGGCCTGCTTGAGCTGTTCGTAAACGATGCGCTCGTGGGCGGCATGCATGTCGACCACCACCAGACCGTCGGCATTCTCGGCAAGAATGAATACGCCGTGAATCTGAGCAACAGCAAAGCCCATGGGCGGAATCTCGCTCTGCCCGCCCTGATCTCGCGGCCGCGGCGCGCGGGCCAGCTCGGCGTAGCGCGAAACGCTTTCAGCCACGGCCAGACCCAGCCCGGCCTGGCCACCTCCTTGCTGCAGCCCTGGCGGCTCGGGACTGGCCACCTGCGCCCGCGAAGCAGCCGCCGTCTGCGCCGACTCGTTGCCCGGGTGCGTACCCGACAGTGCGTGGTGAATGGTCTTGAACAGAAAATCGTGGACCAGGCGACCATCGCGAAAGCGCACCTCGTGCTTTTGCGGGTGGACGTTGACATCAACGCGCTGCGGATCGAGCTCGAGCATCAGCGCAAAGGCCGGATGGCGGCCGCTGAAGAGCACGTCGCGATAGGCCTGACGTACGGCGTGCGCCACCAGCCGATCACGCACCAGGCGCCCGTTGACGAAAAAGAACTGCAGATCGGCCTGACTGCGCGAAAAGCCCGGCCGGGCAATCCAGCCGCTCAGCTGCAGCCCGGCATGCGCCTGTTCGAGCGCGATCGCCTGCGCCATGAAACCATCGCCGCAGACGGCCGCCACCCGGCGGCTGCGCGCGGCCTCGTCGACGGCCGGGCCCAGGCTGCGCACCACCCGGCCGTTGTGCGCAAGGTCCAGCGCCACGTCCATGCGCGCCAGCGCCAGGCGCTTGAGCAAATCGTCGATATGACCGAATTCGGTGCGTTCGGTGCGCATGAACTTACGCCGCGCGGGCGTGTTGTAGAACAGATCGCGAACCTCGACCATCGTGCCCTCGGGCATGCCCGCCGGCCGCAGCTCCGAAAGCGTCCCGCCCTCGGCCTCGACCTCGTAGCCGCTGTCAGCGCCCATGACCCTGGAGGCCAGCCGCAGGCGTGAGACCGACGCAATGGAAGGCAGCGCTTCACCGCGGAACCCCAGCGTGCCCACGCCCTCGAGATCCTCGAGCGACTCGATCTTGCTGGTCGCGTGGGCGCTCAGCGCCAGCGCCAGGTCCTGGCGGGGAATGCCGCGGCCATCGTCGCTGACGCGAATGCGGCGGGCACCACCGCGTTCGATCTCGACGCGGATACGCCGGGCGCCGGCATCGAGGCTGTTCTCAACCAGCTCCTTGACGATGGACGCAGGCCGCTCGATGACCTCACCGGCGGCGATCTGGTTGACAAGATGGACAGGCAGCTTACGAACCGGCATGGCGCTCAGTTTACCGATTGTGGCCGCCAGGATGGCGCGCCTTCACTCGGAAAAGGCAAAACAATGGCAGAATTCGAACCCGCCTGCCCGTCTCGAGGGCCGAGGCAAGTTTTTCGCGCAGTTCCGCGTGTTACGTGGCTCCAGTTTCTCTTGGGGGTTTCCCGAAAGTTTTCTCGGAGACTTCTCTGAAAATGGAATCAGGAGCCGGCCGGGATCACCAGCACTGCTCCCGGATGGATCACATCGCCGTTGATGTTGTTGGCCTGCCGAATGCGCGAGATACTGGTGCGGTATTTCTGCGCAATCACACCGAGCGTATCGCCACGCTCGACAATGTGGCGACTGCCCTCGCGGTTGGCGGCAATCCAGGTGCCCTGCGGCGCGGTCTCGAAAAAGTGCTGGCGAACGCCGTTGACAATCGCCCCGGCCAGCTTGCGCTGCTGGGCGCCGTTTTTCAGGTTGGCCTCGTCGTGCGGATTGGAAATGAAGCCGACCTCTACCAGAACACTGGGTACGTCCGGGGAGCGCAGCACAACGAAATTGGCGCTCTCCACCTGCTTGCGATGCTGCTTGCCCACCCGCGCCAGCTCACCCAGAATCACCTCGGCTGCTTCCGTGCTGTATTCGATCGCCACGTTCTGCGACAGGTCGAGAAGCACCGAAGACAGCATGTCGTCGCCGCGATCGAGCTTGACGCCGCCGATCAGGTCAGCACGGTTCTCGCTTCTGGCCAGCAGGCGGGCGGCCTCGCTGGACGCGCCGCTGCGCGAAAGCACGTAAACCGAGCTGCCGCGCACGCGGCGATCGCGAAAGGCATCGGCATGAATTGACAAGAACAGGTCGGCGCTGGCCTTGCGCGCGCGTGCAAAGCGCTCCTTGAGGGGAACGTAATAGTCGCCGGTGCGAATCAGCACAGCCTGCATGCCCGGCTCGTCGTCGATCTGCTCCTTGAGCTCGCGCGCCAGTGCCAGGGTGACGTCTTTTTCATACGTGCCCGACGGGCCGATGGCGCCCGGGTCTTCACCGCCGTGGCCGGCGTCGATGGCAACGATCATGTCGCGCTCACCGTCCAGGGCGGTCTGAGTGGCTTCACGAACCCGCTCGGCGGCGGACTGGGCATTTTCCGGATACAGATCAACGACCAGGCGGTGCCCGTACTCGCTGGCCGGTGCCAGCAGAAAGCTCTGCGGCCTGATCTTGTCATCGAGATCGAGCACGACGCGCAGATCACGCTCGTTACGCACGCCGTAGCGCACCCGCCGGATGACGCCGCTGTGCTCCTCGTCGAGTTCCAGGGCATCCTCGAGAGCGACATTTTCAATGTCGATGACCACACGCGAGGGGTTGTCGAGCGTGAACAGGCGATAGTCAACGCGCTGGTCCAGATCGAGGACAGCGCGGGTATTGTCAGGCCCCGCCCAGACACGCAGATTGCGCACCTCGCCGGCCGCCGCAGCGAGCGAGCTGGTCAGCAGCACCATCGCGATCAGAACTGTCAGCTTGCGCATCGGTTTTGCCGTTGGCCCATAAAGTCAAGGCAATCATGCACTGAAAGAATTTTTTTTTCAAGCTAAATCCGGCGCTTGTAGAGCCTTCCAAGAACCTACTTTGACGCCGGGTCAGCAAATCACCTCAAGCCGGATATCGAGCAGGCGCGCCAGTTCACGGCGATGCGGGGGCGTGAGGATATCGGCCAGCGAGTACTGATCGAGCACGCCCAGGAAGGCCGCCTGCGCCTGCTCGAGCATGCCGGCCAAGGAGCAGGCCGGAGCAATCACGCAACGATTGTCGGCGCGCATGCACTCGACCAGCTCGAAGTCGGACTCCATGGCGCGCACGATGCGACCGATATTGAGGCTGTCGGGGCGGCCGGCTAGGCTCAGGCCGCCACCCACTCCGCGCACCGAGTGAACAAAGCCCTCGGCGGCCAGGTGCTGAACCACTTTCATCAGGTGGTTGCGCGAAATGTCGTAGGCTTCGGAAATCTCGCGGATCGTGCAGCGGTGCTCGGCACGATCGGTCGCGTGCAGACCCAGATAAATCAGCACCCGCAGCGCATAGTCAGTGTATTGGGTCAGTCTCATCCGGTGATTCTACCCCGCGGGCCCACGGCTTTTGTATAGTGAACTCCACGGCGCGCGCACGCATGAGGACAGCATGTCGCACGATCCAGCCAAACACCGACCGGCCCGCTTTGTCACCCACGAAGTCTTCAACCAGCCCGAACCGCTGGGCGAATACGACCCCTTCGCGCGCCATCCGGCGTTGCGCGAGGCGCTGGCGCGTGAAGGCGGCAGCGCCTTTGAACACCGGGTGCAGGAGTTCGGAAAGCTGGCTGCCACCCGAATCGGCCCGCTGGGGTTCGACGCCAACGAATTCACCCCGCGGCTGCGCACCCACGACCGCTTCGGCCACCGTATCGATCAGGTCGATTACCACCCCGCCTACCACGACATCATGGCGCTTGGGCTCAGGCATGGCCTGGCGAGCCTGACCTGGACAGGCCAGCCGGGGGCCCGTATCGCGCGCTCGGCCATGATGTTTCTGCACAACCAGTTCGAGGCCGGCACGATGTGCCCCATCACCATGACGCACGCCGTCATACCGGCGCTGCGAACCCAGCCGGAAATGGCAGCCGAATGGGAGCCGCGCGTGCTTGCCGCCGACTATGACCCGCGCTTTCTGCCCGCAGCCCGAAAACGTGGCGTGACCCTGGGCATGGCCATGACCGAAAAACAGGGCGGCTCGGACGTGCGCGCCAACACCACGCGCGCCCGGGCGCTGGGCACGCCGGGGCCGGGGCAAGAGTACGAGCTGATCGGCCACAAATGGTTCTGCTCGGCGCCGATGTCGGACGCCTTCCTCACCCTCGCCCATTGCGATGACGGGCTGAGCTGTTTTCTGGTGCCGCGCTTTGCCGCCGACGGCAGCATCAATCCCTTTCACATCATGCGTCTGAAAGACAAGCCCGGCAACCGCTCGAACGCCTCCGCCGAGATCGAATACCCCGGCACCCGGGCGCGCATGGTCGGCGAACCCGGTCGCGGCGTTCCCACCATCATTCGCATGGTGGCCGAAACCCGGCTCGACTGCGTGATCGGCTCGGCTGCGCTGATCCACAAGGCCGTGGTCGAGGCCATCGAGCACGCGCGCGGCCGCCAGGTCTTCGGCAAGCAGCTCATCGATCAGCCGCTGATGAGCAACGTACTGGCCGACCTGTCGCTGGAGTCGGAAGCCGCGCTGAGCCTGGCGATGTTCCTGGCCGGGCAGTTCGAACGCGCCTCCAGGGGTGACGAACAAGCCGAAAAACTGGCGCGCATCGCCACCCCGGTGGCCAAGTACTGGGTGTGCAAGCGCGCCGTTGGCGCCATCAATGAAGCCCAGGAGTGCTTGGGTGGCGCGGGCTATGTGGAAGAAAGCATCCTGCCGCGGCTCTACCGCGAAGCGCCGGTCAACGCCATCTGGGAAGGCTCCGGCAACGTTCAGTGCCTGGACGTGCTGCGCGCCACGCAGCGAGACCCGGGCTCGATGGAGGCCCTGCTGCGCCATCTCGAGCGCCGACGCGGCGCCCATGCCGGCATTGCGTGGCGAATTGACGATGCAAAGCAGCTGCTGAGCCGCCCCGAAGAGGCGCCACAACAGGCGCGGAGGCTTACCGAAGATCTGGCGTTGGCACTGCAGGCGGCCACCCTGATCGATGCCGAAAGCCCGCTGGCCGAAGCATTTTGTCAAGCGCGCCTGGCGCAACAAGACACCGGCATGTACGGCGGCCTGCCTGCAGACATCGATTCGGCGGCCATCGTCGAGCGCACATTTCCGCTGTGACTGCCGGCAGACACGACCGGTTGAAAGCGGCGAACCCCTGCTCCATGTTAATTTGTTCACTGATTTAAGCAAGCAGGTTCAACATGCAAATCGCCAACAATACCGTTGTCAGCATTGACTACACCCTGACCGGAGACGATGGCCAGGTCATCGACAGCTCCGAAGAGCGCGAGCCGCTGCAATATCTGCACGGCCACCAGAACATCATCCCCGGCCTGGAAAAGGCGATCGAGGGCAAGAGCGAAGGTGAGGAACTGGAAGTGGCAGTCCAGCCCGAAGAAGGCTACGGCCCGTACCGCGACGAGCTGGTTCAGGACGTTCCCAAAGAGGCCTTTGACGGCGTTGACACCGTCGAGCCAGGCATGACCTTCCGCGCCGAATCCAATGCCGGCCCGATGACGGTCACCGTCAAGGAAGTGGGCGATGAAACGGTTACGGTCGACGGCAACCACATGCTCGCCGGCCAGGTGCTCAACTTCAAGGTGGCCATCAAGGGCGTGCGCGAGGCCACCGAAGAAGAGGTCTCCCAGGGTACCGTCGCGGCCTGATCGCCACCGACTCGATACAAAACCAGATATGGGCCTCCCTCGCGAGGCCCTTTTTCATGGCCGCCAGGGTGAGCGGGCATCCACGGGATCACCAGGCGTCAACGGCGACGTGAATGGCTCACCCGCGGTACCAGCAGCGCCGGTATGACCAGGACCCAGGCCATCACGACCACGCCCATCATGCGCTGGCTGATCCCGGCCTCGAAAGCCAGGCCGAGCACGATCGGCCCGATCGCGGTCGAGACCACCATCAACGCCGCATAGACGCCGCGAATCATCCCCAGGCGCGCGGAACCGAACAGCTCGACCCAGACGGCCCCACAGACCACGCCGTTGACCCCGGCCGTCAGACCGAGACCGGCAAACATGATCCACATCGCCGTGGCCGGCGGCAGAATTCCCAGCGCCAGCACCCCGATGCCCAGGGGCAGAAGATAGAAACGCAGCAGCGCCCGCGCGCTGAAGCGATCGACCAGACGTCCGCCGGCGAAAGCCGCCAGGCCCTGCATGGCGGCAAACAGCACGAAACCCGACGCGACCGAGCTCAGCGACCAGCCAAGCCGTTCCGCCAGGGTTCCCTGGTGCAGGAACAGCGCCGTGACCACCAGCGGCGAGACCAGAGCGACGCTGAGCACCCGCAGGAATCGACCGTTGACCAGCAGGCTCCGGCGCGACTGCACCGAATGGTCGATGGCGTCGATGGCGGCGCTCTCGGCGGCCCCCTCGCCGATCAGCGGGCGCGCCAGCCCTGCCAGTGCCGGCAGCGCCAGCAGGGCAATTCCGGCCGCCGCAACGCCCCAGATCTCGCGCCAGCCGAGCCAGCCCATGGCTGCGGCCACGCCCGGCGGCAGCAGCGCCTCGCCCAGAATGAACCCGTAGGTAGCCATGGCCACGGCGCGCCCGCGCCGCGCGACTGCATAGCGACCGGCCGCAACGACGGCCAGGTGCCCGGCCAGGCCCTGCCCGGTCAGACGCAGCAGGAACAGGCCGATGAACAGGCCGGCCACGCCCGGGGTCAACCCGACCAGGGCAGCGCCCGCGGCCAGGCCGGCCATGGTCAGAGCGATCGCATGGCGCATTGCCAGCCGATCGGCAATGGTGCCCAGCCAGAACATGCTCAAGCCGCTGATCAACGTCGCGGTACCGTAGAGCGTTCCCAGAAGCGACTCGCTCAAGCCGAACTCGGCGCGGAAGTCTGCGCCGAACAAGCCGATATAGAAGGTCTGGCCGAAAGAAGAACACAGGGCCGCCAGAAGGGCGAAGCGACCGGCTGGCGGCATGCCGCGGTGGCGCTGATCAGGCATGCGAGAGCCTTTCAGCCCGGCTTCGCGATGGCGCGAGGGCGTTCACTCGCCGCGGTTGAACCTGCGCAGCTGACGCCGCTCGCGCTTGTCGGGCCGGCGCGCGGGCGAGATACCCGCGGCAGCATTCAATCGGCGCTCCTCGGCCAGGCGCTCACGCGCCTGCCGGCTGGCGTCGGTTTCGCTGTACATGGCCCGGGCCAACGGCGCGGACACGCGCTTTTCGCCCAGCTGTTCCACCACGACCTCGAAGCGCACCTCGCCCTTGGTCACGCGCAGACGATCGCCGTGGCGCACCAGGCGCGAAGCCTTCGGCGAGGCACCGTTGATCTCGACCTTGCCGCCCTTGATCGCCTGCTGAGCAACGCCACGCGTCTTGAAAAAACGCGACGCCCACAGCCATTTATCGAGCCGAACGGCCTCACTCATCGGACAACAGCCGCGCTCCGCCTTTTGCGGGCTTTGATGACACCACCAGGGCCACGAAGATCAGGAACTCATCCGACGACAATACAACGCAAACCTACGACTTCGAGCCACCGTCAGCGCCACTGAGGGCACTGACCAACAGGGCGTTGACCCGACTGACATAAGCAGCCGGGTCGGCCAGCTCACCGCCTTCAGCCAGCAGGGCCTGGTCGAACAACAACTGCGAGAGCTCGCTGAAGCGCGCCTCGCCGCTTTCGGCGGCCATGGCTTGCAACAGCGGATGATCGGCGTTGATTTCCAGATCAGGCTTGCTCTCGGGCACTTCCTGGCCGGCCTGACGCAGCATTTTCTGCATCTGCAGACTCATCGCGTCATCGTCACCCACGATGCAGCCCGGAGAATCCGTCAGACGGCTGCCGGCGTGCACGTTGCCGACCTGCTCGCCGAGCGCCTTCTTGATGCGCCCGGCCAGCGCCTGCGCCGACTCGTCGGGCTCGGCCTGATCGTCGCCCAGATCAAGCTGTCCGCTGGCCGCGGACTTGAGCTGCCTGCCCTTGTACTCGTGCAGGTGCGCCACCAGCCACTCGTCGATGCGATCGGTCAGCAGCAGAACCTCGATTCCGCGCTTGCGGAAGGCTTCCAGATGCGGCGAGCTTCTCGCCACCTTCAGGCTGTCGGCGGTCAGAAACCAGATCGTGCCCTGACTGCCATCACCACCGCTGTCGTCATCGCCGCTGCGGTCGCTGTCATCGTCCGCGGCCATGCGCTCGATATAGGTGTCGAGCCCCACTGATTCGTCGTCGCTCTTGCTCGAGGCAAAACGCAGCAACGAGGCGATGCGCTCGCGCTGCTCGAAATCTTCGATCACCCCTTCCTTGAGCACGCTGCCGAAGGCGTGCCAGAACTTCTCCCAGGCTTCGCCGCCTTCTTTCGCCAGCTTTTCGATCAGGTCGAGCGAGCGCTTGACGACCGTCGCCCGAATCTTCCGTATCAGCGGATCGTCCTGCAGGATCTCTCGCGAGATGTTGAGCGGCAGATCGGCCGAGTCGATCACTCCACGCATGAAACGCAGATAACGCGGCACGACCTGCTCGGCCGCGTCCATGATGAAGACTCGCTGAATGTAGAGTTTGACGCCCTCTCTTTCATCGCGATTGACCAGCATGTCGAACGGCGCCTGCGACGGCAGATACAGCAGCATGCTGTAGCGCTGGCTGCCCTCGACGTGGTGATGCGCCCAGCTCAGGGGATTTTCCTCGTCGCCGGTCAGGCTGGTATAGAACTCCTGATAGTCTTCATCCGAAAGCTCTGCCCGGCTGCGCGCCCACAACGCCTTGGAGTCGTTGACGGTGGCGGGCACCTGTTCGTCCTCCCCGGCGGCGCTCAGCCGGATCGGAAAGGCGATGTGGTTGGAATAATGACGGATGATGCGCTTGAGCTGCCACTCGGACAGCAGGTCCTTGTGCTCATCGCGCAGGGTCAGGGTGATCGTGGTGCCCTGTGCGTCTCGCTCGATCGACTCGAGCTGGTATTCGCCGTCGCCCGTCGAGGTCCAGCGCACGCCATGGTCGGCCGGTTCGTCGGCGCGCCGGCTCTCGACGGTGACCTCCGAGGCGACGATGAAAGCCGAGTAGAAGCCGACGCCGAACTGACCGATCAGCGCCGCATCCTGCTGCTTGTCGCCCGAAAGCGACTCCAGGAACTGTTTGGTTCCGGAGCGGGCAATGGTGCCGAGGTTGGCGATGATTTCTTCGCGGTTCATGCCGATGCCGCGGTCGGCAACCGTCAGCGTGCCCGCAGCCTCATCGAAGCGCACATCGATGGCCAGATCCTGATCCAGGCCCTTGAGGGCTTCGCTGGTCAGCGCCTCGAAGCGCAGCTTGTCGCTGGCATCGGAAGCGTTGGAAATCAGCTCCCGGAGAAAGATCTCGCGGTTGGAATACAGCGCGTTGATCATCAGCTTGAGCAGCTGATGCACCTCGGTGTCGAAACGACGGGTTTCAGGGGCGTTTACTTCAGTCATGACCTTTTCGGGACAGTTGTTCAACTGCCTTTCGAAGTGGGCACGAACACGACCGGTTTCAAGTCCGCCAGATTGCTGCCGAGGCCTCCTTGGCGGCAATCGTCACGGCGCATCCAGGCCCAGCACGTCCTTGCCCTGCCTGAAGACCACGTCCACGGGAATGCCCGCCTCATCAATGCGATCCAGATCGGACTGCAGTTCGGCGCCAATCACGCCCAGCTCATCGAGCATGTCGCCGGCCTTGGCGTAATTGCCGTCACCCTGCATGACCAGAATCTCTCGCGAGAGGGCGTCGATGGCCTCGCTGAAGCGCTCGGCCACCACGCGATAATGGCCGCTGTCGTCGCGCTCGAAAGCGCCGAAATCAGCAAAGTAGTTGAACCGCATCATGTTGGCGCGACCATGGGCGCTGGAGGCACCGAAACGAACCGAGCGGAAGATCGAAGCCAGAAAAGTGACGTAATAATCCATGATTTCACCGTCAATTTCCCCGGCCTCGTGGAGCTCGCGCACCATGTAGAGCCCGAGGACATCGGCTTTGCCCTCCTCGTGCGGACTGGCGTGCTCCCGGAGCGCCGAACGCACGGTACCTTCGCCCTCGACCAGGTTCTTGATGCCGAGACCGTGGGCTACCTCGTGGAACATGGTGTTGCCGAAAAACGCGTCGAAGGTGACATGCTGGCGCTGCTCAGCGGCAATGACCACCTCGGCAATCGGCCGCAGGATGCGGTCATACTTGGCACGCATGGCGTTCTTCAGCTGCAGGCGGCGCGTGCCCCGGGCCAGCTGCACCTCCTCGTCGTTGGGCAGGTTGACGGCGATGGTCTTGGAGCCGGCGTTCGAGTCACCAGCGTAGTAGACCACGTCGTAGGCATTGAGCTCGGCCTCACTGCCGGGCTGCTCGGCCTTGTAAGCGGCGGGCACGGGCAGCTGGCGCTGCAGCTCGGGCAGAAACCCGGCGAAGCGGGCCAGGCGCTCACTCCACGCCAGGTCCTTGATCAGCACATACGCCTCGAAGGCGGCCTTGTAGCCATAGCGCTGATCCTCGTAGGTTTCGATCGGGCCGTAGATCAAATCGATCCGGTTGTCGGCAGCCTCCATCCAGGCCAGGTCGGAGGGCCGGTAGCGATTGGTGCGCAGGGCATCGGCGCGCAGCTCCAGGTAACGCTTGAAGCTGTCGTTTTCGGCCAGCTCTGCGGCCCGTTCGAGCAGTGTCGCGGCGTCATCCAGGCGCTCGGCATAGGCCTCGTTATAGGGTTTGACGACCAGCGCGCCGGCATCGTCGCGCCGGATCAGGCTGTAGAGATCATCCTTGCGGCGATCATTGAGCGCGTCGAACTCGGTGTCGGTCATGTCGGCCGGGTAGAAGTTGGCTCCCGGGGGCTTGGGCCCGTAACCCGGAATGAACGGCCGGTTACCGGCCAGACGGTCCCAGGGACCGTAGTTGATACGAGCAAACTCCCGCGCGGCCCTGCCTTCGACCTGCTCGAACAGGGCGTTGCGGTTGCCGAAGGCCTGGCGCCAGAAAAGCTTGTCCATGATCCGGCTGGCATCGATCAGCACCGCCACCATTGCCCGCTGATCAGCGCTGAGGTGACTCAGGTCAGCCGTGAGGGTGAATTCGGAATAGATTTCCGGCCGCGGTTCGGCGACGGCCCCGGGGGTTCCCGATGCTTCGGACTTTTCGGATATTCCGGATTTCTCGGGGGCGGTAACACCCGAGGGGGCCTGAGCGGCCCGCTCGTCACCGGTGCCGTCTGACGGGCCGGCGCCGGGTTCCTCGGCGCCACCGCAGGCAATCAGAAAAAGGCACGACAGCAGCACCAAAATCAGCTTGTTCATGACCCGGACTCCCTTGACACGATGTTGGCAGACAGCTCGAATTGTAACGGTCGGGCCAGTCGCGCGTTTGCAACCGTCGCCCGGGACTCGCATAATTGGCGCCCCGAACTCCGGCCGGTCCCGCCCGCAGATACACGCGGGCCACCAACAACAACACGATTTCAATCCTGCAAATGCGGCAACGCTACCACGTCACCATTACCGACTATCGCGGCTCGCGCCACTTCACTTTCGACCAGCTGGTACGGCGGGTGATTGCCGGCGCCGCCGTCAGCCTGGCGGTGGTCATGGTCGCCGGCGCCGCCGGCCTTGTGTTGCTGTCGAGCCGAGTCGGCGCGCTCAACAGCGAGGTCTCCGAGCTGGCTGCCGAAAAAGCGGCCGTTCGCGCCGACAAGCAGCAGCTGGCCAGGCAGCGACGCAGCCTCGAACACGAAGTCCATCAGCGCCGCAGCGAACTGGCGGCCCTGGGCAGCGAAGTGCAACGTATCGAAACCCTGATCGGCCTCGAGCCCGCAGCTGAACGCCCGCTGGCGCAGCGCCTCGACAGCGCCGCGCAGACGGCCCTGGAAAAGCGCCTGATGCTGCGCTCGATACCCAGCGGCTACCCGGTGACATCGGAACTTGTAACCAGCAATTACGGCATGCGCCACCATCCCATCCGCGGCAGCAAAGCCCTGCATGGCGGCGTCGATCTGCGCGCCAGACGCGGTACGCCGGTGTATGCCACCGCCGACGGTGTGGTCGAATGGGCCGCCATGCACCCCGACTCCGGCCTGGGCAAGATGGTCAAACTCATTCACAACTACGGCTTTTCGACCATCTATGGCCATCTTGACGCCATCGAGATCGATTCGGGAAGCTACGTCAAGCGCGGGGACCTGCTGGGTTATTCGGGCAATACCGGGCAATCGGCCGCACCACATCTGCATTACGAGGTGCGTTATCTGCAGCGCCGCCTCGACCCCTCGCCCTTCCTGCGCTGGTCGCTGGAGGAGTACGACATACTGTTCAGCGAAGAGGATCGCGTTCAATGGGAATCATTAAGCGAGGTCGTGCGAACGGCAGCAGCCAACACGCCGAATCGACCCTCATTGCCGCCGGTTCAAAATTTGTCGGCGACCTTGCCCTGAGCGACAACCTTCACGTTGACGGTCGAATCGAGGGCACGATTTGTTCCGAGGCGGAAGTCGCCATCGGGCAAACGGGCAGCATCGAGGGAGAACTGCAGGCGCGACACGTCGTGATCTGCGGCGGCTTCGAGGGCAACATCAGCGCCAAACGCCTTGAAATCGTGGCCGGCGGCCGGGTCACTGGCGACCTCACCGTCGCCGAACTGGTCATCGAGCCCGGCGCCCGCTTCAACGGCAACAGCCGCATCATCCGCGAAGACGACCTCCACGGGGGCGAGGCGCCCGGCCAGCCTGCAGACAGGGACGATCAACCGCCGGCGGCTGCCGGCAAGCGCAGCGACAAGGAAAGAGACGGCAAGGTCAGGGCCGGCACGGGCTGACAGCCGATACGCATCGCCTGCCGCCTTTGAACGCACAGCAAAAGGGCCGACACAATGGTCGGCCCTTTGGTTGCTCGAGGTTCTGGCCGGATTCAGGCGCTGGCGCGGTTGCGCGCGGCCCCCGAGAGCTTTTCCTTGATTCTGGCGGCCTTGCCTTCCAGCTCACGCAGATAGAACAGCTTGGCGCGACGCACCTTGCCCTTGCGCTTGACCTGAATCGACTCGATCAGCGGGCTGTAGGTCTGGAACACCCGCTCGACACCAGTGCCGTAGGACACCTTGCGAACGGTAAAGGCCGAGTTGACGCCGCGGTTGCGCTTGGCAATGCACACGCCCTCGAAAGCCTGCAGGCGCTGCCGCTCGCCCTCACGAACCCACAGATTCACCACCAGCGTGTCGCCAGCGGCAAAAGGCGGCAGTTCGCGTTCAGTCTGTTCTTTGTTGATTTCGTCGATGATATTGCTCATGACTGCTGATTCCCGATTGGCGCGTTGACTAAGAGCGCATTTCTTTTGCCCCGCACCGGGGCAGACAAGCCGAGTATTCTAACCGGTTTTTCAGCGCTTGTCTCGCTCGAGCGCGGAAAATTCTTCCAACACCGCCCGATCGGTGTCGTCGAGCTCGGCCGCCTCCAGCAGATCCGGCCGCCGCTGCCGGGTGCGTTCGATGGCTCGCGCCCGTCGCCAGCGCTCGATCCGGGCGTGATCGCCGCTGAGCAGCACCGACGGCACGTCCAGTCCGCGCCAGGACTCCGGGCGGGTGTAGTGCGGACAATCGAGCAGCCCATCTGAAAACGAGTCCTGCTCGGCCGACAGTTCATGGCCCAGCACGCCCGGCAGCAAACGCACGACGGCATCGATCATGACGGCCGCTGCCGGCTCGCCGCCGGAGAGAACAAAATCGCCGACCGACCATTCCTCATCGACCAGCCTCTGCATCACCCGCTCGTCGATTCCCTCATAGCGGCCACACACCAGAATCAGGCGCTCGCGGCCGGCCAGCTCGCGCGCCGCCTGCTGGTCGAGGCGCCGCCCCTGCGGCGTGAGACAGCCGACGCGCGCAGGCGCCCCCTCAGCCTGCGCCGCCTCGATGGCCTGCGCCAGCGGCTCGGGGCGCATCACCATGCCGGGACCACCGCCATAGGGACGATCGTCGACGCTCTTGTGCACGCCGAGGGCATAGTCGCGCGGGTTCCAGCAGTGCAGGTCGATGCGGCCGTCGGCCAGCGCCCGCCCGGTCAGGCCAAGCTGGCGCAGGCTGTGGATCCAGTCAGGGAAAAGCGTGATGACGTCGACGCGCGAAAGCATGGCATCAAACCGGCTCGGTCCACTCCAGCGGCCAGTCGACCGTGATCCGGCCGGCGGTCAGGTCCACCGAGCGCACGAACTGGTCGACCACGAAGGGAATCAGGACGGTGTCGCCCTGACTGCTGATCTCGAGCACGTCGTGTGCGCCGGTTTCCCGCATCGCTGCCACCCGGCCATAGCGGTGCCCCTGAAGGTTGACCACTTCAAGGCCAATCAGGTCATGCCAGTAATATTCGCCGGGCGCCGGCTCGGGCAGCGCAGTGCGCGCCACCCGAATGACCTGTCGACCAAGCGCTGCTGCCTGTTGCGGGGTATCGATGCCGTGCAGCTTGACCACCAGGCGGGGGCCCGACTGCTGCCAGCGATCAATCCGGAGGGAGTCGCCGTGCTCGCCGCAGCGCCACGGCTGATAGTCGAAAATGGCGGTTGGCGGCCGAGTGTCGGACCATACCTTGACCCAGCCACGAACCCCCCAGGGGCCGTTGAATCGGCCGACGACGACCGATTCGTCCACCATCCGACTCAGGCCGCCGACTGGGCCCGACGCGCTTCGTTGGCCAGGTCGCGAACCCGTTCGGAGATCTGGGCGCCGTGGCCCAGCCAGTAGTCGACGCGCTCCAGATCAACGCGCAGGCGCTCGTCCTGACCGCGTGCAACCGGATTGAAGAACCCGAGGCGTTCGATATTGCGACCGTCACGCGCCTTGCGGCTGTCGGTGACGACAATGTGGTAAAAGGGCTGCTTCTTGGCACCGCCCCGGCTCATGCGAATCTTGACCATCTTCTCTCCTGGGTGTCGCCGGGCCCGCTTCCGGACCCGACGCTTGCAATTGCTGAATTCGGCAAACCCACAATTCTAGCGGATTACACCGGCTATGGGAAGAGCTAGTGTGCCGCAAAAACCCGACGCGCCCGCGGACTCGGGCTGCGCCCGAGGCCGGCTCGCTGGCGCCGGCCGGCCGCAATCAGAACGGCCGACCACCCCCGCCGGGCATGCCGCCGGGCAGGCGCTTCATCATTTTTGCCATTGCGCCCTTGCTGCCGACCTTGCGCATCATCTTCTGCATCTGCTTGTGCTGCTTGAGCACGCGATTGACATCTTGTATCTGCTGCCCCGAGCCCGCGGCGATACGGCGCTTGTGCGACCCGCGAATGGTATCGGGGTAACGCCGTTCCCTGGGCGTCATCGAATTGACGATGGCAATCATGCGCCGGGTCTGGCGATCGTCGACCTGCGACTTGACTGCTTCGGGCAGGTTGCCCATGCCCGGCAACTTGTCCATCAGCGCGCCCATGCCGCCGAGCTTGTCCATCTGCAACAACTGGTCGCGGAAGTCGTCGAGCCCGAAACGGCGGCTGCCCTTGCCGACCTTGCCGGCCAGTTTTCGGGCCTGTTTCTGATCGACCTTGCGCTCGACTTCCTCGACCAGGCTGAGCACGTCGCCCATGCCGAGGATGCGCGAAGCCAGGCGGTCCGGGTGAAAGGGCTCGAGGCCGTCGACCTTCTCGCCGGTGCCGAGAAACTTGATCGGCGCGCCGGTGATGTGGCGCACCGAGAGCGCTGCACCGCCGCGCGCATCACCATCGGTCTTGGTCAACACCACGCCACTGAGCGGCAGGGCTTCGTGGAAGGCCCTGGCAGTATTGGCGGCGTCCTGACCGGTCATGGCGTCGACCACGAACAGCACCTCGGCCGGATCGACGGCGGCGTGCAGCCGCCGAATCTCGTCCATCATCGCCTCGTCGACGGCCAGCCGGCCGGCCGTGTCCAGGATCAGCACATCGGCAAACTGCCGGCGCGCCTGGCCGATCGCATCTTCGGCAATGCGCACCGGATCTGCGTTCTCGTCCGCACGGAAGAACCCCGCCTCCACCTGCCCGGCCAGGGTTTCGAGCTGGTCGATGGCGGCCGGGCGATAGACATCGCAGCTGGCCAGCATGACCTTTTTCTTCTCGCGCTCCTGGATGAGCTTTGCCAGCTTGCCGGCGGTGGTGGTCTTGCCCGCGCCCTGCAGGCCCGCCAGCAGAATCACCACCGGCGCCTGGCGATCCAGGGCCAGCGGCGCCTGCTCGTCGCCGAGCACGTGCTTGAGCTCCTCGTGAACGACCTTGATCAGGGCCTGCCCGGGTTTCAGGCTTCGGGTGACCTCCTGCCCGACCGCACGCGCGTTGATCCGGGCGATGAAGTCCTTGACCACGGGCAGCGCCACGTCGGCCTCGAGCAGAGCAACGCGCACTTCGCGCAGAGACTCACGGATATTGTCCTCGGTCAGACGGCCGCGGCTTCTCAGCCGCTCCAGAGAACCGGATAGTCTTTTACTGAGCTGATCAAACATCAGAATGCTTATTACGAGTGGTCATGGACACATTATACTGGGGTGGAGTCCATTTCAGTCGAACATCCTTGGACAACAACGCCCTGATCCACCTGCTGCCGATTGTGTTCTACCTGGCCGGCGCCGCTGACCTGGTGCTGACCGAGGCATTCGATCGCCGCCGCCTGCGGCATCTGGGGATGATTCTGTCCGCACTCGGGGTGCTGCTGCATATCCTGTCGCTGGCATACGCCATCGACAGCCCGGCCGGCCGCGACGCCAACTTCGTCAACATGCTCTCGCTGGCCGCAGCGCTGATCATGGCCAGCCTGGTGGCAGCCGCGGCGGCCCGTCCACGGGCGATCGAAGCCTGTATCATTGCCGCCCCGGGCGCCGCGCTGTGCGTAGCGCTGCAGTGGCTGGTGCCGATGGATCCGCTGATACTCGGCCGGATCACGGCAGCTGCCCGACTGCATATCGTCAGCTCCCTGCTGGCCTACAGCCTGCTCAGCATCGCCGCCATCAATGCGCTGATGCTCGCCGCGCAGGATTACGGCCTGCGCCACCCCAGGCTGGTTCGCCGGCTCGAGTTTCTGCCGCCGCTGACGGTGATCGAGACCATCATGTTCCGCCTGATTCTGGCCGGCTGGCTGCTGCTCACGCTGAGCCTGGCTTCGGGACTGGTCTTCGTCGACCACCTTTTTGCCCAGCACCTGGCACACAAGACCGGGCTGTCCATCCTGTCGTGGCTGCTGTTCGGTCTGCTCCTGCTGGGGAGGTGGCGTCTGGGCTGGCGCGGTCGCCGGGCGGTGCGCTGGACCCTGACGGCCATGGCCATTCTCGCGCTGGGCTATTTTGGCAGCAAGCTGGTGCTGGAAGTCGTGCTCGATCGCAGCTGGCAGATAACGACCGGCTCCTGACGCGGCAGCGGTGACGCGCGCACCCGCTGCGGCTCATCCCTCCGTTATCGCCACCAGCTGGGCAACGAGCCGCGGCCAGTCGATCAGCCGCCGATGCCCGACCACATCCAGATGCGGCAGGCCGCGCCCCTCGACAATGTAGAAGCCGCCCGACTCGTGCGGGGCGACGCCGTCGATGTGGCAGATATTGCGATCCAGGCGGCAGGCCAGGCCGGCGCGGCGGTAGGGAAACTCCTCGAACATTCTCAACAGCGTCGCGCCCAGAGCGGCCGCGCCGCCGCCCAGCCGCGAGAGGTTTTCGACCGCGCGCTGGCTGATGCGTCGGCCGGGCACGTCCTCGTGAGTATAGAGTCGGGCGTCCATCGCTACCGGGCGCCAGTCGAGCAGCCGAAGGTCACGCATCCAGCCCGACACCCTGCCCCCCATGTGACCAAAGTTGAACGCACCGGTCACCTCGGCGAGGTCAAGCCGCTCGATGTCAACCTGGGCGGCCAGGGCCGGCAAGGACCCGAAAGGCCGCTCGATGACCAGTTCTTCCAGCCGAATGGCGCCGGAAAACGCCTGCACGTCGATGCCGCCGGAAAACGTAATGCGTTCGCCCTCCAGCTCGACCCCCGGGAAAGCGCCGGACAGCTCGCCGCCGAACTCGGGAAGGCCCAGCATGCGCGTCAGAGGCGTCAGGTCAAGCGGTTCGATGCGTGCATCCAGCGATAGCGAGGGTAGCTCACGATCCGCTGAGGTCATTTCAAGCCGGTCGAACACCAGCGCCCCGTCGAGCAGAGGCAGGCGCAGCGGTCGGGCCAGACGCCAGTCTTGTGGCTGGCCCACAAGCTGCAGGCTCGATGCGCCGAAAGCCAGCCGGTAGAGCCCCAGCCCCTGCCAGGACAATTCGGCTTCGAACTGCCCGGGAAACCGCCGCAGATGCCCGTCGAGGGACCTCAGGGCGAAGCGTTCCGAGGGATCTTCCACGCTCACGCCGTCGAACGATAGCGCCAGCGAATTCAGGCCACCCTCCTGCCAGCGGGCGGAGCCGGTGATCTCACCCACCGTTTCCAGTCCGCCCAGCCCGCGCGCTGAAGCCAGTCCCTCGGCCCAGCGCTGCCAGGCGCCGGGCAGCTGCAGTTCGACGCGCTCGATATCGGCCTGCTGCAGGCGCCAGCCATCGGGCTGGCGAATCAACACGAGCGAAGCATCGGCCTCGAGCAGCTCGCCGTCGCGAAACGTCAGGGTATCCAGCGTCAGCGCACTGTCCGTGAGGCCGGAGCCCGCCAGCTGCAATTCAAGCGGCTGCTCGGGCGGTGGCAGATAGACCGGCCCGATCAACAGCTCGCCGGCGTGCTGCGCAATGCGGCCGGAAAACCGCAGCGCCGAGTCGGCCCCGAACCCAGCGACGGCAGCGCGCAGCGACAGGCCCAGATCGGCCCCGGCCACGCGTCCGTCCTGACGATCAAAGCCCACGCCGGCCAGCTTCAGATCGAGCTCCAGGCGGCCCTGCTCGAAATGCAACTCCCCGTTGGCCCTGCCCTCCAGCACGCTCAAGCCCAGCGGCTCGATGAACTGCGCGGGCACGGCGGCAAGATCGAAACCATTCGCCTGCAACGCCAGCCGCAGCTCCGGCTGGTCAGACGACGGCCACTCGAGCTGTGCGAACAGGCCACCTCCGGCAAGCTCGAAGCCCAGGCCATGTCCGTTCGGCGGCGGTCGCAGGCGCCCGCTGAGCACCGGGCGGTCATCGGCTCCGCGCCATTCGAACTCGCCCCGGGCACAGCGTGGATAGCCCGCGCTCAGCCGGCCCTCGCTGCAGTCCACGCGCAGCGTGCCACGAACCCCGGCGGCATCGACGCCGGCGACCCGCAGCGACCACGCCCCGGCCGCAGCCCCGGCCTTTCCGGGCTGGAGCTCCAGATCAAGCGATTGCCATTGCAAAGCGCCGGCCCGACCCGGCCCCGACTCGACCGTCAACCGGCTGTCAGCCGGATCCTCAGCGCCGATGGCGACCGCTCCGAGCAGCAGGCCGGCCAGTGCCAGAACGGTTTTGCCCGCCGCGGCCCTCGGGTAAGATGCAAGCCATGAGCGCAAAAACATCACGCTACGCGGTCGAGCGGCTCAGCGTGCTGGTCGTCGATGACCACCGCATCAACCGGGAGTTTCTCGGCACCGGCCTGAGCCGGGTAGCAGCCCGGGTTTGCCTGGCCGGAGACGGCGAGGGTGCCATCGAACTGTGCGAACGTGAGGATTTCGACGTCATTCTCATGGATCTGCACATGCCCCGCATGGACGGACTGGCCACGGCCAACAGGATACGCGATCTCGAGTCGCGCTCGGCCCGCGCCCGAATGGTGGCGCTCACCGCTGATGCACGCCCCGAGGAGCGCATCCGGCTGCTCGAGGCCGGTTTCGATGATTACCTGAACAAACCGATCAGCATTGCCGATCTGCTGGCTGCCCTGGACGCGCTGTTCAACCCGGAAGCGCCGCGCCAGACACAGGCAAGGCCCGCCGCCCCGACCCAGCTGATCGACCGCAGCCGCGCCCTGGCAGCGGCCAATGGCGATGCCGAACTGGCCGCGCGACTGCAGGACATGCTCTCGAGCGAACTCGACGAGAAACTGCCGGAGCTTGATCGGCTGATGGCCGATCGACGCTACACCGAAGTCGCTGACCTGCTCCACCAGTGGGTTGGCGCCAGCGGCTATGCCGGGGCCATCCGCATGACCCAGGCCTGCGAGATGCTGCGCCAGCGGCTGCGCTCCGGCCGTGACAGCTCGCCGGGC
Organism: Wenzhouxiangella sp. YN1; assembly: GCF_056324145.1. Taxonomy (NCBI): domain Bacteria; kingdom Pseudomonadati; phylum Pseudomonadota; class Gammaproteobacteria; order Chromatiales; family Wenzhouxiangellaceae; genus Wenzhouxiangella; species Wenzhouxiangella sp. YN1. Next base: position 48,884 of record NZ_JBJNIO010000157.1, on the reverse strand, counting down.
ACCTCCTATCTGAGCTTTCTGCGGATCGCGCACGCCACCCGGCGCTCACTGCGCCACCTCTGAGCCGGTCGGGGGGGCTCAGGCGGCCGCGCCGCCGATCAGCGCGCGCATTTCACGCACCGCGCTTTCCAGCCCGGTAAATATCGCCCGCGAGACAATCGCATAGCCGATGTTGAATTCGGCAATGCCTTCCATCGCCGCCACCGGCCGGATGTTGTGATAATCCAGCCCGTGCCCGGCATTGACCACGAGCCCAAGGCGATTGCCCACGGCCACGGCCTCGCGCAGGCGAGCCAGCTCCGTGGCCACGTCTTGGCCCCGCGCCTCGGCGTAGACGCCGGTATGCACTTCAACCACCGGGGCCCCGACGGCCGCGGCCAGCTCGAGCTGTTCCGGTTCAGGGCCGATGAACAAACTCACGCGCACGCCGGCAGCAGTCAAGCGTTGACAGGCCGCGGCGATACGCTCGCGGCCGGCAGCCACATCCAGGCCACCTTCGGTCGTCAGTTCTTCGCGACGCTCGGGCACCAGGCAGACATCGCTCGGCCTGATCTCCTCGGCGAGGGCCAGCATTTCTTCGGTCACCGCCAGCTCCAGGTTCATGCGTGTGCCGATGGTGGCCGCAAGCAGCCGCACGTCCTCATCCTGAATATGCCGGCGATCCTCGCGCAGGTGAATCGTGATCGCATCGGCGCCGGCCTGTTCCGCCACCAGTGCCGCCTGGATGACCGAAGGATAATGACCGCGCCGTGCCTGGCGCAGGGTGGCGACGTGGTCGATGTTGACACCCAGCATGGGTCCACTCATGTTTTGTCTCCTGTATTCAAACCCCTTGCACCCGCCAGCAGCCGGCGCGAATTGAGCTGGCGACCGTCGAGTTGGTGGTCGATCAAGCGCCGCATCAGCTCGCGCATGGCGCGTGCGGTATCGCGATCGTCTGTCCAGCCGGCTTTGAGCGCAAGAATTGCTTCACCGCGAAACACATCGGCTCCCGGCCGACCAACGGCCACGAAACCGACCTCAGGCTGCAGATGATACAGCTGCCCGGCGACGACGGCCTGACCACTGGCTGCATCAAGGCCGAACTCCGGCGCCACCCCCATATCGGTGAGCAGCGTGATTTCGAACCGGCGCAGCAGCAGCGACAGTGTTTCGCTGCCGCTGGCCAGCGCCTGAAACACTCCGGCGCAGGCATCGAACGCCCGGGGGTGGGGATCATCACGCTCGAGCAGGCGCAAAAGGAGTTCATTGACATAGAGACCGCACCACAGCGCGCGACCGGTCAGTGCGCAGCGGGAGCCGGCCGTTTCCAGCTGTGTCAGCGTGCCCAGCTCGCCCCGGCGTGACCAGGAAGCGACCAGCGGGACGAAAGGCTCGGCCAGGCCGCGCCAGGGCGAGCGCGCTCCGCGCGCCCCTTTGGCCACCAGCCCGACGCGCCCGTAGTCGCGAGTGAAGAGCTCTATCAGAAGGCTGGACTCCCGCCAGGGCCGACGATGGATGACCCAGCCGGGACACTGCTCCACCCGCGCCATGTTCAGCGCCTGTAGCCCAGCTCCTCGAGCGCGGCCTCGTCGTCCATCCAGTCCGACCGGGTCTTTACGTGGAGCTCGAGATGAATCCGCTCATCGAACAATTCGGCTATGGCCAGCCGCGCGCGCGTTCCCACGCGCTTGAGCACCTCACCGCCCCGCCCGATCACCATCCCCTTGTGCCGGTTACTGGCTACCAGGATCAAGGCATCGATCTCGACACGGCCGGGCCCGCGATCAAAGCGTTCGATCATCACGGTGATGCCGTAGGGTATCTCCTGGTGCAGCTGCAGCATCAGCTGTTCGCGAATCAGCTCCGCGGCGAGAAAGCGTTCGGACTTGTCGGTAAACATGCCGGACTCAAAAACCGGTTCGCCTTCGGGCAGGTGTCGGAACACCTCGTCGAGCAGGTCGCCAAGCCCCCTGCTTTTGGCCGCCGAGATATAGACAGTCGCATCGAATTCGACCCGGGCATTCAACGCAGCGGTCTGCTCCAGCAAGCGGGAACGGTCCTTGAGCAGGTCGATCTTGTTGAAGGCCAGAATACGCGGCTGCTCGAGCTGCCCGAGCATCTCCAGCACCACATCGTCTTCCTCGGTCCAGCGCGTGGCATCGACGAGCATGATCGCCAGGTCCACCCCCAGACGAGTGTCAGCCGCAATGCGATTCAGGCGTCGATTGAGCGCGTGATCGCGGCGCCGGTGCAACCCGGGCGTGTCCATGAACACCACCTGCCCGCGTTCTTCGGTAACAATCCCGGTAATGCGGTGGCGCGTGGTTTGCGGCTTGTGCGTGACAATCGCCACCCGCTCTCCCACCAGCGCATTGAGCAGGGTCGACTTGCCGACGTTGGGGCGCCCCAGCAGGGCCACATATCCGCTGTGAGTTGCACTCATGCTGCTGTCATTCACCTGTATCGGGTCCGGCGTTGCGGCCGGAAGCGCTTGCGAACAGGGTATCAAGTTGTTCGATCATCAAGCGGGCGGCTGCCTGTTCTGCCTTGCGCCGGCCGCCGGCGCCGGCGCGCACCGGATCGACCAGCGACCCGGCCCGGCACTCCACCTCGAAATGCCGGGCGTGGTCGGCACCGGATTCGGATATCACCCGGTACTCGGGCAGTTCGTGACCACGGCCCTGCAGCAACTCCTGCAGCCGGGTCTTGGGATCTTTCAGGCTGTCGGCATCGGGCAAGTCCGCCAGACGTTCAGCGAACAACTCGACGATCACCCGCCGGGCGGCATCAAAGCCTCCGTCCAGATAAACCGCCCCGATGATGGCCTCGATCATGTCGGCGAGAATGGAAGGACGAAGAAAGCCGCCGCTTTTGAGCTCACCACCGCCGAGTCGTACATGGTCGTTCAGATTCAGCTCAAGAGCGAGCTGCGCCAGCGTCACATCACGCACCAGGCGCGAGCGCAAACGACTGAGGTCACCCTCTGAAGCGTGCGGCCGGGCGTGGAAAAGCTGCTCGGCAATGACCATGCTCAGCAGACTGTCGCCCAGAAACTCCAGCCGCTCATAATGGCCCGGACCAAAGCTGCGATGGGTCAGCGCCTGCGCCAACAAACCGGCATCGTGGAACCGGTAGTCGATTCCCGGAAGCCGCCGGCGGTGCTCAGTTCTGCAGGGGTTTGGCACTATTGAAGCGAATGATGGCGTCGATATTGCCCATGAGGTGCTTCTCGACTTCGTACTGCACGACCAGCTGCGGCTTATCGCCGCGCTCGATGGTGATGTGCTGCGGCTCGACGTAGTCGACATAGCTGATATTGAGCCGACGAACCAGATCGCGCTGAATTGCGCTCGGCGGGCGGTTGGCGGTACCGGGTTCGGACGCCACGGCCTTGACCTCGCTCATCAGGGACATGTGGTTCAGATAAACCGGCACCAGCTTGATGCCGATGTAGGTAAAGAACAGCACCAGAACAAGAATGAAGATGAAGCCGAGCAGGCTCAGTCCACGCTGGTTGTGCATTGTTTCCATTATCCCGGGTCCCTCAGAATTTCAATCCCCACAGGCTCAATCGATTCTATCACCGATTCGGCCGAAGTCGACACATCCCCGGGAGCAGTCCCAGTGCATCCAGATGCGTACGGCCTTGCCCACCAGATTCTCTTCTGGCACGAAGCCCCAGGCACGACTGTCGAGCGACTGATCACGATTATCGCCCATGACGAAATAATGTCCTGCCGGCACTTTCACCGACTCGACCCGGTGGTTGGACCGCCCCGGATAGACCACGATCGGGTGCGGCTGTTGTTCCAGATACTCCAGCCGCTTCATCGGCTCGCTGCCCGGCGGGTTGCGATTGAGCCCCACGCCTTCCCAGCGACCGGCCGGCTCCTGCTCGATCGGCTCGCCATTGATATAGAGCTGCTTGTTGCGATAGGTGACGGTATCGCCGGGCAACCCGATCACGCGTTTGATGTAGTTGACCCGCTCGTCCTCGGGAAAGCGAAAGACAATGACATCGCCACGCTCGGGCTCGCCGACGGCGACGATCTTGTTATTGATCACCGGCAGGCGCAGTCCGTAGGCATACTTGTTGACGGCAATGAAATCACCGATCCAGAGCGTCGGGATCATGGAGCCGGAAGGGATCTTGAACGGCTCGAACAGAAAGGAGCGGAACACCAGCACCAGCAACAGCACCGGAAACAGCGAACCGACCACCTCGACAGTCTTGTGGGCGCCTTCCGGCTCCTTGTCGCTGTCGTGACGGCGGCGGAAGTAGTAGCGCTCGAACAGCCAGAACACGGCGGTGAGCAGCGTCAGCACGGTCAGAATCAGGGCGAAATCCAGATGCATCGTTTCAGCTCTCCTGGTCGGTTCGCAGTACGGCCAGGAAAGCCTCCTGCGGAATCTCGATCTTGCCGACCGACTTCATCCGCCGTTTGCCGGCCTTCTGCTTCTCCAGCAGCTTGCGCTTGCGGCTGACATCGCCGCCGTAGCATTTCGCGGTCACGTTCTTGCGATAGGCCTTGACTGTCGAGCGGGCGATGACGTGGGCGCCAATCGCGGCCTGAATGGCAACGTCGAACATCTGACGCGGAATCAGCTCGCGCATGCGATCGGCCAGTTCCCGGCCGCGGCGCTCGGCATGATCCTGATGCACGATGGTCGACAGCGCATCGACCTTTTCGCCGTTGATGAGCAGATCAAGGCGCACAAAGGGACCGGCCTCATAACGCGCAAAATCATATTCGAAGGAAGCGAACCCGCGACTGACCGACTTGAGTCGGTCAAAGAAGTCCATGACCACTTCCGACATCGGTAGCGCATAGGTCAGCTGTACCTGGCCGCCGAGAAAACGCATGTCGTGCTGCGTGCCACGCTTTTCTTCGCACAAGCCGATAACGCCGCCGACATACTCCTGCGGCACCAGAATGTTGGCAAGAATGACCGGCTCGCGAATTTCGGCAATCTTGTTGGCTGCAGGCAGGCCAGCCGGATTGTCAAGGTAGATGAGCTCATCGTCATTCATTGCCAGCTCGTAGATCACCGTCGGCGCAGTGGTGATCAGATCCAGCGCATACTCGCGTTCGAGGCGTTCCTGGACGATTTCCATGTGCAGCATGCCCAGAAAACCGCAGCGAAAGCCGAAACCCAGAGCCATCGAGGTTTCGGGCTCGAATTGCAGCGACGAATCGTTGAGCTGCAGCTTGTCCAGCGCCTCGCGCAAATCCGGATAGTCGGAGGCGTCGATCGGAAAGATGCCGGCGAAAACCCGCGGCTTGAGCGGCTTGAAGCCGGGCAGCGGCGTTGCCGCCGGGTTTCGCGCGCTGGTGATGGTATCGCCCACCGGGGCACCGTTGACTTCCTTGATGCCGGCGGCGACGAACCCGACCTGGCCGCAACCGAGAGACTCGCCCGGGCGGCGCTTGGGCGTGAAAATACCGATCTGATCGGCCTGGTGCTCTTCGCCCGAAGACATCACGCGGATCTTCTCGCCGCGTCGCAGACGCCCCTCCTTGATGCGCACCAGCGAGTTGACTCCCAGATAATTGTCGAACCAGGAATCGATGATCAAGGCCTTGAGTGGCGCATCGGCCTTGTTCTCCGGCGCTGGGATCCGCTTGACCAGAGCCTCCAGGATTTCACGAACGCCCACGCCGGTCTTGGCGCTGACCATCAGCGCATCCGAGGCATCGATGCCGATGATGTCCTCAATCTGGTGCTTGACGCGCTCGGGATCGGCCGCCGGCAGGTCGACCTTGTTGATCACCGGAATCACTTCCAGGCCCTGCTCGACGGCGGTGTAGCAGTTGGCCACGCTCTGGGCCTCGACTCCCTGGGCTGCGTCCACGACCAGCAACGCGCCTTCGCAGGCGGCCAGAGACCGCGACACTTCGTAGGAAAAGTCGACGTGGCCCGGCGTATCGATGAAGTTGAGCTGATAGACCTCGCCGTCGTCGGCGTGGTAGTCCAGCGTCACGCTCTGGGCCTTGATGGTGATCCCGCGCTCGCGCTCGAGATCCATCGAATCGAGGACCTGCTCCGCCATTTCCCGCTCGCTCAGGCCCTCACAGGCCTGAATGAAACGATCGGCCAGCGTCGACTTGCCGTGGTCGACGTGGGCGATGATCGAAAAGTTGCGGATATGGCGAGTGTCGGTCATGAAAGATTCAGCGCTGTGGAACCAGATCGCCCCCGCCAGTCACGGGGGCGATCGCGAGGACTAAAGAGTAGCCGATTATACCGACCGGGGTGGGCCGGCGACCAATCGCGTCACTCCTTGCTCTCGGTTTCGGGACGATAGGCCAGGAAAGCGGTGGTCCCGTTGGGCTGCTGTACCAGCAAGGCCACGGTTCGGCCGGGTTCGATTTCGGCGGCAATGCGATTGAAATCGTCCATGTCTCCGACCGGCTGATTGTTGATCATCAGGATCAACTGGCCGCGGCGGATGCCGGCACGATACGCACTGTCGCTTTCGACCTCGGCAACCAGCAGGCCGCTTTCGGGATCGTCATAGCGCTCGCGCAGCTCACCGCTCAGCGGCTCCACGACCAGGCCCAGGGCATTCGACGGCTCGCCGGATCCGCTGCCGCCCATGCCCTGGCGCCCGGCGGCGGACTCGCGCTCTTCCAGGGTGACCTCGAGCGTCTGGCGTTCGCCCCAGCGCCAGATGGTCATCTCTGCCTTGGTGCCCGGGCGCTCCATGCCTACCAGCGGTGGCAGCTCGGAGTGACGATCGATGGGCGTGCCGTTGAATTCGAGAATGACGTCACCGACTTCGACACCGGCCTTTTCGGCCGGGCTGCCGGGTTCGACCTGGTTGATCAGGGCGCCGGCGGGGCGCTTGAGGCCCAGCGCCTCGGCCTGCTCGCGGGTAACGGCCTGCAGCACAACGCCCAGATAACCACGCATGACGCGACCATGCTCGAGCAGCTGCCGGATGGAATTGCGCGCGATCTCGCTGGGAATGGAAAACGACAGGCCGATATTGCCGCCGTGGGAACTGAGAATCCAGGAGTTGATACCGACCACCCTGCCGTCGGTGGTAATCAGTGGGCCACCGGAGTTGCCGCGGTTGATGGCCACATCGGTCTGAATGAAGGGCACGTATTGCTGGCGCGCGCCCTGGCTGCGGCCCTTGGCGCTGACGATCCCTGCCGTCACCGACTGCTCGAACTGGAAGGGTGAGCCAATCGCGATGACCCACTGGCCGGGCTTGAGCTCATCGGTGGAGCCGAAATCGAGCGTCGGAAGGTCGTTGGCATCGATGCGCAGCACGGCAATATCGGTCTCGGCATCGGAGCCGACCAGATCGGCCTCGAACTCGCGCCGATCAGCCAGGCGAACGATGATCTCGTCGGCGCCGTCGATGACGTGATGGTTGGTCACGATCAGGCCATCGGACTCGACGATGAACCCGGATCCGCCGCCCTGGCGATCGGGCTGGCCGCCGCGTCCGTAAGGCTGGTCGAAAAAGCGCCGAAAGAACTCGGGCATGCCTTCGGGCATGCGCTGCGCCTCACCGCCGGTCTCGTCCGGACGGGTGCCAAAGCGCGTGGTCTCGATATTGACGACAGCCGGAATCGACTCTTCCACCAGCTCGGTAAAGTCCGGCTGTGCAAATGCCGACTGCGCGGTCAGCAGCAGGCAGGCAATGGCAATCGCCTTGAGTGTTCCATTCATTGCACTCTTCCTTCGGTTTGAGTTTGGCTGAATCACGAATTGGTGTCTGTGCGGCTGCAGGGCAAGCGCCGGATCGCCAGGTTCAACAGCGGCTGCCGACGACCGGGAAGCGCGCGCAACAGCAGCGCAGCCGCAGCCAGCCCGCCCCCCAGCGCAAACAGATCGCGGCCGCCACTCTCGCCGGCCAGCAGGTGGCCAGCCACCGCGCCGGCAAGAAACCCGACCAGCGGTAAACCATAGTGGCGCATCACCGCGGCGGTCAGCACCGCCGGCTCAAGCCCCACGTGCACCCGGTCTCCCGGCACGAGGCCCGGCCTGACAGGTACTCGCACCCGGCTCTCGCTGCGTTTGAAAAGGCTGGAAAACACGCCGGCGCCGCAGCCCCGGCCGCGCGCGCATCGCTGACATTCATCGGCGCGAAAGAAGACCAGGGTCAGATGGTCGCAATCCCGGGCATCCACCCGCGCCGGCTGCCAGATCATGGCCGCGACTCAGCGCTGTTCCCGTGGCTGGCGGCCATGGCGCAGCTGGCGGCCGACAAACTCGACCGTCGCCGCCGGCACTTCGCCAACGACGGTATAGAGCTGACCGTCAGCCCGGGTGGTGTAGGCGTGCACCGCACCCATGGTGTCGACCTGCCCGGTGACCGTTTCGCCGGCGGCGCGCTCGACGTAGATCGAGAAACTCGACAGACCGTCGCTGTAGAGCAGGTGCTCGAACTGTTTGCCGTCCGGCCCCAGGCCCCGGCCGGCGTTGACCAGGCGGAAACCGCGCGGCACACGCGGGCTCACCGGGATCGAACTGATGCTGGTGCTGGCCGCACTGGAAGTCTTGTTGACTATCTGGGTCGTGAAGGCATCGCCATCGAGCCCCGGCTCGAGCTCGGCGTCGGAAATATTGCCGCCCAGCTCCAGTGATGTGAACGACAACTGCTGAAGCTGCTGGCCATCATGGTCGATGAGCGCGAAACGCAGCAGCATGCCGGTATGCTCCTCCAGCCACAGCCGGGAGCCGTAACGATAGGCATCGCGCGGCTGGATGTGAATGATGCGCGCCATCATGTTGGCAACGCGCTCGCGCCCCCCCAGACTCATTTGGTAACCCGACTCGGGACCGAGCAGGCGATTGACCGGCAGCGAGGGCAGCAGCCGCCCGGCCAGCTGGCTTTCGAGCATCATCGGCTCGGTGCCCGGCAGGATACAGCTCACGCGGTTGCCGCTGCGCAGGATTTCCCGCGGGGAGCCATCAACCGAATAGATGCGCTCGTGGACGCCGTCGTCGTCGGCACGATGCAGGATATTGAGAGTATCGACGGCGCCGTTGCGCACGTGTACCAGGGTGCCGCGATAGTTGAGAGTCTCGATGGCCCGTGACATGCGATCGAGCCAGTGGTGCACACCCTGCTCGGCAGCCATCGTGGCCAGCGGTGCCAGCAGCAGCGCGCCGGTCATCAGGGTTGCCAGGATTCTGCGGGGCTGAGATCGATGCATGGTGTCAGGGGGTGTTTACTGGCGCCTCGGTACCGACCGGCTCTCCCCGGACCTCTTTCTCGACGGCGTTGAGCTCGGTAACGATCGGCACCCAGGAGACGAAACCCGTGCTGCCCGCGGCCTGATGGTGGCGCATGACGTAGCCGCTGAGCCGCTGGCGCTGCGAGCGCTGGTCTTCGGAATAGCTGACGGGAACAGCCGACTGGGTGAAAGGTTGATCAAGCTGCGTGGGGCGACTGACGAAACCGGGCTCTTCATTTTCAGCGAGACCGCCGGAACCGCTCTGCTCCAGCATACTGGAGTTGATGCCGACAATGGCCATGACCGCCACGCTGGCGGCAATGGCGCCGCCGGCAACCGGCCGCAGCAGCCTCGAAGACAGGCTTTTACTGGGCGCCGGTTCGCTTTCGAGCGCAACGGCCACTCGTGCTACCAGGTCACCGCCGGCCAGACGCTCGTTGCGCAGACACGCCCGCAGCATGTGCATGCGACTCCAGCGGGCCTTGAGTTCGGCATCGCCAGCAAGCCGCCTGAGCATGAACTTGCATCCTTTGCGGTCCAGCTCGTCGTCCATCAGGCTCGACAGATGTTCCCGGCTCGATTCAGTCATATCGCAGTTGTCCTATTGATTGTCCAGCAGCGGCCGCAGCCGCGTGTCGATGGCCTCGCGGGCCCTGAAGATTCTGGATCGGACGGTTCCGATCGGGCAATCCATGGTTGTGGCAATGTCTTCGTAGCTCATGCCTTCGAACTCACGCAGTGTAATGGCCACTCTCAAATCGTCCGGCAGATCCGCAATCGCCTGGTGAATGGTCTGCTCGATCTCGGATCGAAGGAGATCATGTTCCGGCGAGTCCTGTTCCTTGAGACGTGAATCAACCTGAAATTGTTCCGCATCCTGTGCATCGACATCAAACTGGGGCGGCCGACGACTCTGTGCCACCAGATGATTCTTGGCGGTATTTATCGCAATCCGGTATAGCCAGGTGTAAAAGGCACTGTCGCCACGAAAGCGACCAATTGCACGATAGGCCTTGATGAAGGCCTCCTGGGCCACGTCGAGGGCCTCGGCATGATCGGACACATAGCGAGACACCAGACTCACGATCTTGTGCTGGTATTTGCCCACCAGCAAATCGAAAGCCGACTTGTCACCGCCTTGTACCCGTTCTACCAGTTGCTGATCAACTTCCCGCTCGCCCATCGGGGCAATTCCTGTCCTTGCATGAGCGACCGGGCGCATGTGATGAACTAGACCATGGCCCGGTCGGATAGTTTCATGGAGATCCTGCAGACTCCCTGCCGACAGAGAATATCACGCCGCCGGCCTGCGGTACGCCGTCGCGTCATCCGCCGTGGCGAATCAGCCAGCGCAGCGCTTCGACCCGGGCCGCTCCAAGGTGCGATAATAGGCGGCTGAATTCCTGATCCAAAACACGTAGGAGACCACGGTCATGAGTGATCACAAGCAACTGCTCGAACGCCTGGGCCTGAAGGACATCAACCCCGGCACCTGTTTCGGCCCGGGCCAGTACGCCCCGGTACGCGAGGACAACCTGATCGAATCGATCAACCCCACCGATGGCAAGACCATCGCCCGCGTCAGCGCGGCCAGCGAAGCCGACTACGAAAAGGTCATCAAGACCGCACAGGAGGCAGCACTGGCCTGGCGCAAGATTCCCGCGCCCGAGCGCGGCAACGCAGTGCGCCTGGCCAACGACGCGCTGCGCGACTACAAGGACGCCCTGGGCTCCCTGGTGTCGCTGGAAATGGGCAAGATCAAGCCCGAAGGCGACGGCGAAGTCCAGGAAATGATCGACATCGGTGACTTTGCGCTGGGCCAGTCGCGCATGCTCTACGGCAAGACCACGCATTCCGAGCGCCCGGGCCACCGCCTGTACGAGCAGTGGCACCCGCTGGGCGTGGTCGGCGTGATCACGGCCTTCAACTTTCCCGTGGCCGTGTACGCCTGGAACGCCTTCATCTCGGCCATCTGCGGCAACGCCACAATCTGGAAGCCCAGCCCGAAGGGCGTGCTGTGCGGCGTTGCCGTGCAGAACATCATCAACGAGGCGCTGGCCGACACGGATTATCCGCCGGTGTTCACTTCTTTCATGGAAGGCGGCAACGAGCTGGCCGAGCGCTTCATCGACGATGAGCGCGTCGACCTGATGTCGTTCACCGGCTCCACCCAGGTCGGACGCATGGTCGGCGAACGGGTGGCCGCGCGCATGGGCAAGAGCCTGCTGGAGCTGGGCGGCAACAACGCCATCATCATGGACGAGACCGCCGACGTGAACCTGGCGATCCCCGCCGTGGTCTTCGGCGCCGTGGGCACGGCCGGCCAGCGCTGCACCTCCACCCGCCGCCTGTTCGTGCACGAGTCGATCTACGATCAGACCGTCGAGACTCTGGTCAACGCCTACGGCCAGGTGCGCATCGGTGACCCGCTCGATGACGACACGCTGATGGGCCCGCTGACCGACGAAGCCTCGGTCAAGCGCTTCGAGCAGGCCATCGAGCGCGCGCGCGAAGCCGGCGGCAAGGTCCTGACCGGCGGCAAGCGCATCGATCGCGAGGGCTTCTTTGTCGAGCCGGCCATCGTCGAGGCCGAGAACCACTGGGATATCGTTCAGGAAGAGACCTTTGCGCCGATCCTCTACGTGATGAAGTTCAGCGATCTGAAAGACGCCGTGGCAATGCAGAACGACGTGCGCCAGGGCCTGTCCTCGTCGATCTTCACCACGGATCTGCGCAACGCCGAATACTACCTGTCGCACCAGGGTTCTGACTGCGGCATCGCCAACGTCAACATCGGCACCTCGGGTGCGGAGATCGGCGGCGCCTTCGGTGGCGAAAAGGAAACCGGCGGCGGTCGCGAATCCGGCTCGGACGCCTGGAAGGCCTACATGCGCCGCCAGACCAACACTATCAACTGGTCAACCGAAATGCCGCTGGCCCAGGGCATCAAGTTCGAGCTCTGATGGCGATACCGAGGCGGCGGGGTGGTTGCGCGCAGGTCGGCGTTACATCGCCGACGGACGAGAGTCGGAACCTGTACACGCACAGCCATGCGTGGTCAGGCTTGAAACCTCTTCGGTCGCGGCTGTAACCGCGACGTGCGCCGCGCCCTCCCTGTCGCCTCGCTCGGCACCCCTTGAAGGCACCAACCATGTACCAGTGGCTTCGCAACGGCCTGTTCATGCTCCCGCCGGAGACGGCGCACGAGCTCGCGCTCGGCGCCCTGTCGGCGGGCCGCTGCGTCGGCTTGCCCCGATTGATGGGCGGACGGCCTGAGAACAAGCCCGTCGAGATCCTGGGGCTGCGCTTTCCCAACCCCGTTGGCCTGGCCGCGGGGCTGGACAAGAACGGCGATCACATCGATGCCCTGGGTGATCTTGGCTTCGGCTTTATCGAAGTCGGCACCGTTACCCCCCGATCGCAGCCGGGCAACCCGAAGCCGCGGATGTTCCGCCTGAGCGAGCATCAGGCCCTGATCAATCGCCTGGGCTTCAACAACCAGGGCGTCGACCACCTGGTCGAACGCCTGCAGCGCCGACGCTTCGCCGGCATCGTGGGCGCCAATATCGGCAAGCAGAAGGACACGGCGGTAGACGAGGCGGCCGGTGACTACCGCTACTGTCTGGAGAAAGTCTACCGGCACTGCGACTACGTCACGGTCAACATCTCCTCGCCCAATACCGCCAAGCTGCGCGAGCTGCAGGATACCGGCCATCTGCGCGAGCTGCTGAGCGAGCTGACCCGGACCCGCGACCAGCTCGCGGCAGAACACGGCAGCCAGCGCCCGCTGCTGGTCAAGATTGCACCGGACTGGGATGAGCAGGCCTTGACCAGCTCGCTGGGCATCATTGGTCAATCAGGCATTGACGGCGTGATCGCGACCAACACGACGCTCGCCCGCCAGGCCGTCAACGGCCATGTCCACGCCAATGAAGTGGGTGGCCTGAGCGGCATACCCCTGAGAGCGCAGGCCGATCGGGTACTGCGCCACGCCCGACGCGTGCTCGGGCGCCGCTTTCCGATCATTGGCCTGGGCGGCATCAGCTGCGGAGCCGACGCCGCGAACAAGCAGGACTGCGGCGCTGATCTGGTGCAGATCTACACCGGCTTCATCTACCACGGCCCGGCACTGATCCGCGAGTGCATCCGCGCCTGGAGCGCCGATGGCGTTGCCGAACGCAGCTGAGATCATTCATCAGGCCGATCTCGAGCCGTTGAGCACCTTCCGGTTGCCGGCCCGTGCCGCAGAGCTGGTCTGCATCCAGTCCCGCCGACAGCTGGCTGCCCTGCCCGACAAGCCGGGGACGGAGCTGATTCTCGGTGGCGGCTCCAACACCCTGTTCGTGGACGACTTTCCCGGCCGGATCGTGTTGAACCAGATGCGCGGCGTGCACAGTCGCTGTGCCGGCGAGGAGGTGCTGGTCACCGCGGCCGCCGGAGAGAACTGGCATGCCCTGGTTCGGCGCTGCCTGAGTGCAGGCCTTTATGGCATCGAGAATCTGATCATGATCCCCGGCTCAGTTGGCGCCGCACCAATGCAGAACATCGGCGCCTACGGGATGGAACTGGCCGATGTCTTCGAATCACTCAGCGCCTACGACCGCGAATCTCGGGAGCTGGTCACCCTCGGGCGCGAAGACTGCGGCTTCGGCTATCGCGACAGCCGCTTCAAGTCCACTGATCGCGGCCGCTTCGTGATTTGCGACGTCACCCTGAGGCTGTCTAGGACGTTTACTCCGCAAACCGGATACGCCAGCCTTGCCGGGGAGCTGAAGCGAACGGGAATCGACCGACCCGGAGCGCGACAGCTGGCAGCAGCCGTCATGCGGTTGCGACGTCATCGTCTGCCCGACCCGGGCCGCCTGGCCAATGCCGGCAGCTTTTTCAAGAACCCCATCGTTGATGCCGACGTCGCCGAGCGACTGCTTGCTGCCCATCCCGAGCTGCCACACTGGCCCATGGCCGACGGGCGCCACAAGCTGGCGGCCGCCTGGATGATCGAGCGTCTGGGCTGGAAAGGGCGCACCATCGGTCGGGTCGGCGTCTACCAGCACCATGCGCTGGTACTGGTCAACCATGGTGGCGCCAGCGCCGCCGAGCTGCTGGAGCTGGTTGCCGCCGTTACCGAATCGGTAGCTCAGCAATTCGGGCTGGCGCTCGAACCCGAGCCGATGATGGTGGGAGGTGTCGAAAAATGAACCGCAAGATGCGGTGCCCGGGAGCGCCGGGTCACCGCCTGTATTGAAGCTGCTGTTCGCTGGGCCCCTGTACCCGCAGAGCCGCTCGCTCGGGGTCGATTCAGGCCTTGAAGCGCGCCTTGAGCTTTTTCATCGCTGCCGCCTCGAGCTGGCGGATGCGCTCGGCCGAAATGCCGTAATGATCAGCCAGCTCCTGGAGCGTGGTCTTCGGATCCATCAGCCAGCGGGCCTGAATGATGTCGCGCGAGCGGTCATCGAGGCTTTCGATACCATCAAACAACAGGTTGCGATGGTGCTGCTCCCAGTCCTCGGCTTCGGCGATATCGTCAGGAGATGCCGTCAGGCCCTCGAGGTAGGCGGCCGGCGCCATGTAGGTTGATTCATCGTCGTCGGTCGGCATGTCATAGCCGATATCCTGGCCCGACAGGCGCGACTCCATTTCCATGACCACTTCGGGCTTGACGCCCAGGTCATCGGCCACCGCGTTGACCTCGGCTTGATTGAGCCAGCCCAAGCGCTTTTTCTGTCGACGCAGGTTGAAGAACAGCTTGCGCTGCGCCTTGGTGGTGGCCACCTTGACGATGCGCCAGTTGCGCAGAATGAACTCGTGCATTTCCGCCCGAATCCAGTGTACGGCGAACGACACCAGCCGTACCCCCTGATCAGGATCGAAGCGCTTGACCGCTTTCATCAGGCCGATGTTGCCTTCCTGAATCAGGTCGCTGATCTGGAGGCCGTAGCCGGAGTAGCCGCGCGCAACGTGCACCACGAAGCGCAGGTGCGCCATGACCAGCCTGCGGGCCGCGTCCAGATCCTCTTCGTCACGATAGCGGCGCGCCAGGCTCTGTTCTTCATCCAGCGTCAGCACCGGAATGCGGTTGACTTCCTGGATGTAGGCATCCAGCGAGCCGGTTCCGGCGGGCGCAAGCAGATGACTGGGTACGAGATCCTTGGCCATGTAATTCTCCTTCGATACACCGCAAATTATACCAAATCAGACGCTCCCGATTGAAGCAGGAGTGATTCGGTCCTTTATTGCCTTTCGCGCGTTTTGACGCCACCGCGGCGGCGAAGTTCCACGCCTGCCGCAGCATCAGGCCGACCGCCGGCTGCAAACCCAGCCCGCTGCTGATGCGCCTGCACCGGCGGCGAACCGCCGGCAAGCTGCAACCTGCCTGCGCGGCACGGCGTGAGTCGGGGGCTACTCGGCCTCCCCGGCGGCACCCGATGCCAGACGATCGTGCAGGTAAGCGTAGATCAGCCCCGAAAGGAACGCGCGCTGCTTGAGGTTGGCCGCACCGCCGTGACCGCCCTCGATGTTTTCGTAATAAAGCACGTCATGGCCCTGATCGAGCATGCGCGCGACCATCTTGCGCGCATGTCCGGGGTGGACGCGGTCATCACGCGTGGAGGTCGTGAAAAACGCTTTCGGATACTCGACCCCGGCCGCCACGTTCTGGTAGGGCGAGTACTCGCTGATGAACGCCCACTGCTCCGGGTCGTCCGGATTGCCGTACTCACCCATCCAGCTGGCGCCGGCGAGCAGCTTGTGGTAGCGCTTCATATCAAGCAGCGGCACCTGACAGACCACGGCGTTGTACAGGTCGGGGCGCTGTACCATCACCGCGCCGACCAGCAGCCCGCCGTTGGAACCACCCTGAATGCCGAGGTGCTGCGGCGAGGTGATGCCGCGCTCGATCAAATCCTCGGAGACGGCAATCAGATCATCGTAGGCGCGCTGACGATTCTCCTTGAGCGCCGCCTGGTGCCAGCCAGGCCCGAACTCACCGCCGCCGCGAATATTGGCGAGCACGAACACGCCGCCGCGCTCCAGCCAGGCGGTGCCGACCACGCCGGAATAGTAGGGCGTCCTCGAAACCTCGAAGCCCCCATAGGCCGAGAGCAGCGTGGGGCTGGCACCGTCAGCTTGATAACCGTCGGGCGTGATCACGAAATACGGAATCATCGTCCCGTCGGCCGACTCGGCCTGGTGCTGAACCACCTCCATGCCCCGGGTGTCGAATCGAGCCGGTTCGGAGCGGACCTCGTGATGCGTGTCGGCCAGCGCGTCGGCTTCGTAGAGCGTCGACGGCGTCAGAAAGCCGGTGTAGTTGTAGAAGAAGCGATCCGAGCGATCATCGGCGGTCACGACCGAAATCGTGCCCATCTCCGGCACATCGAGCTCGCGCTGCCGCCAGCCCTCGTCGTCATGCGTGAAGCTGAGCAGCTTGCCGCTGACGTTGTCGAGCAGGTTGACCAGCACCGCGTTTTCGGTCGTGGTCACGCCGTTGATCGACTGCCGCTCGCCGGGCTGAAGCAGCACCTCCAGCGCCGGCACGGAGTCGAGAAACGACTCGATCGGGCCCACCACCAGGCTGCCCTGCGAAAAGGTTCGGTCGCCCACGGTCCAGTCGGACTTCAGATCGACGAGCAGGTACCCGTCGATAACGCCGGCCAGCGCGGCATCGTCGGGGACGTTGATGCGGCGGACCCGGCCCTGATCGTGAAGATGATATTCGGAGGTGAAGAAGGTCACCGCGCGCGTGATCAAGTCATAGTGCTCATCGCCATCGTGGATGCGGGCGGAAAATACGCCGACATCGCCCTTCTCACCCTCGAACACGGTCTCGGCCGCGGACAAGTCGCTGCCGCGCCGCCAGATCCGCACCGTGCGCGGATAACCCGAATCGGTCACCTGGTCGTCACTGAAGGCGGGGCCGACGAACACGCTGTCGCGATCGCGCCAGGTGATCGAGCTCTTGGATTCATCCAGCTGGAATCCGTCATCGACGAATGTGCGCGTTTCCAGGTCGAACTCGCGCCTCACTGCGGCATCCGCGCCGCCGATCGACAGGCCGACATTGCAGCGGTCGTAATCCGGATAGCGGCAGCTGGCCCCGGCCCAGACCCAGTTTTCTTCCTCGCGTTCGGCCAGGGCGTCGATATCCAGGATGACGTCCCATGCCGGTGCGTCACTGCGATAGTCTTCCAGAGAGGTCTGGCGCCAGAGTCCGCGGACGTGCGCCTCATCGCGCCAGAAGTTGTAGACCTTCCCGCCCATCAGCCCGGGATAGGCAATGCGGTCGTCTGAAGTCAGGATCTCGAGCGCACGCGCGTGGATCGACTCGAACTGCGGCTGCGACTCGAGGTAGTCGAGGGCGCGTTCGTTCTGCCCGCGCGCCCAGGCCAGGGCATTTTCGCCCTCGACGTCTTCCAGCCACAGCCAGGGATCGTCAGCGGCCATGGCGGTGGTCGGGGCGAACGCCCCGGCAAGCATAAACAGCGCAACAAGGTGCTTCATGTTTCATGTCCAGTGATTAAGTGACTACATCGACAAACCCGTGCATCATGCCAGATCGCGCCGCACCGTGCCGGCAACGGCCGGCGTGGTTTATCATTCCCGGCATGAAACGACTCATTCTCCTGTTGTTTTCACTTTCGCTGCTCACCGCCTGCGCCCCCTCCGGCCCCGGCACGCGCAGCGAAACCGGCATCGACGGCGGCCGTATCGAACGCATGCTGGCCCGCGGTGATTACACCGAAGCCGCGCTGGCCTTTGAACAGCAAGCGCTGAGCCGGCCCCTGGATGCCGATCGGCTGTGGCTTCGCGCCGCCGAAGCCTGGCTCGAGGCCGCGCGGCTCGATCAGGCAGAGAAGACGCTCAGGCGCATTGACACGGCAGCCCTGGTCGACGCCGAGCTCGTGCGCCTGGACCTGGTGCAGGCGGAGCTGGCCATGCGCCGCGGCGACCTGGCCAACGCCGGCTGGCTGCTGGCAAGCACCGCCGAGCGCCTGCCTCGCAGCCTGCAGGCGCGCCATGCCGAGCTGGAAGCCCGCCTGAAGGAACACGAGTCCCGGCCCATTCGCGACGCGCTGACGGCGCTGCAGACAGCCGTCGCGGAGCCCGGATTCAGCCCGGAGACCGCCCTGGCACTGATGCTCGACTATCCCGTCGCCGAGCTCGAGCGCGTGCTCTATCAGGTGTCTGACCAGCCACGCCTGCTGCCCTGGCTGGACCTGGTCATTACCGCACGCGAACAGCTGCTCGACGACGCGGCCCTGGATCAGGCCCTGTCTGCCTGGCAAAGGCGCTGGCCGGAGCAGGACTACCGGGCCGACGAGGCCCGTCGCTGGATCGCGGCCTGGCGCCAGACCCGCCCGATGCCGGAGCACATCACGGTGCTGCTGCCGGCCGCAGACACGCCGCTGTATCGACCGGGAGAGGCGCTGCGTGAGGGCTTGCTGGCTGCCTGGCTGCGCCTGCCGCCGGATCGACGACCACGACTGAGGTTCCACTACCTGGACCAGGATCAGGAAAGCGTGCACGCGGCCTGGTTCGATGCGCGCGAGAACGGCAGCGATTTTCTCATTGGCCCGCTGCAGCGCGACAAGGTCGATGCCCTGATCGACCTGCCCGATGCCGGCCTGATTCCAACCCTGCTGCTCAACCTGCCCGAGGAGCCCGAGCAACTGTCTGCTGCCGATGGCGAGGTGGCTGCGCTGGCTCTGCCGCCGGAGGACGAAGCCGAGCTGGCCGCCGTTCACGCCCTGGCCACCGGGCACCGGCGCGCGCTGGTGCTGGCGCAGTATTCCGACTGGGGTGAACGCGTCGCCGACGCCTTTATCGAAACCTTTCGTCTCGGCGGCGGCCAGGTCCTGGCCAACCGCATCTATGACCCTGCGCTGCCCGATCACTCCACGCTGCTGCGCGAGACCCTCGAAGTCGACCAGTCGCAGGCACGGGCGCGGCGGCTGGCCGGCGTGATCGGAACCCGGCCCGAGTCGGTTGCCCGACGGCGCAGCGATATCGACCTCATATTTCTCGGCGCACGCGAAGACGATGGTCGCCTGCTGCGCCCGCAGCTGGAGTTTTTTGACGCCGGCGATCTGACAATCATGGCCACCTCCTACATCGTTGACGGCGCCCCGCACCCCGATCGCGACCGCGACCTCGACGGCATCATCACGCCCATGCCACCCTGGTTTCTCGACTACACCACTGCGGGCACGCTGCGAGAGCGTGCCGACGCGCTCTATGCCGGCCTCGACAACGCCACGCTTTCGCGCCTGCACGCGCTGGGGCGCGACGCCATGGCGCTGGTGCCCTGGCTGGCGATGATGCGCGACGATCCGGCGCTGTCGCTACCGGGGGCCATGGGTGATCTGAGCCTGCCGGCCGACCGGATAGTCCGGCGTGACCTGCCGATGGTCAGAATCAACGGCGGCATTGCCACACCGGCAGAGCCGGAAGATGAGTAGGCAAGTCCGCGGTGAGCAGGGGGAGCAGCAAGCCGAACGCTGGCTTGCAGAACGCGGCCTGAAGCTGGTCGAGCGCAACTACCAGTGCCGAGCGGGAGAAATCGACCTGGTCATGCTCGATCCCTCCGCCCACGATACCGAGGTGCTGGCATTCATCGAAGTGCGCCTGCGCGGCCCCGGTGCCCGAGTCGACAGCATTGACAGCATCGACGAGCGCAAGCAGCGACGGCTGATCAGCGCCGCGCGTCATTTCCTGATGAGCCGTCCGCAATGGCAGGAGCATGCCTGCCGCTTCGACGTCGTCGGTATCGACGGAAAGGAAAACCGCCTGCGCTGGATTGCCGGCGCTTTCGAGCTGTCGGCCTGAGCACCAACCGCCGCACGTACCTTCAGTACGCCTGAAGCACCACCGCGGCCAGCAGCAGGCAGGCCAGCGCATACGCGGCCGCCAGCACATCATCGAGCATGACCCCAAGGCCGCCATGAACGCGCCGGTCGAACCAGCCGATGGGCCAGGGCTTGAGGGCATCGAAAACGCGAAACAGGATAAAGGCCGCCAACCACCAGCCCCAGCTCAACGGCAGGCAGACCAGCACCAGCCACAGCCCGACGAACTCATCGAAGACAATGCCGCTGTGATCGTGCACGCCAAGACGACGCCCGACGCGCCCGCACAGCCACACGCCGAAGGCAAAAGCCAGCGCCAGCACGAGCAGCGCCAGGCCCGTGGGGAGAAACACCAGCGGCAGCGCCAACGGAACCGCGGCCAGGCTGCCGGCCGTGCCCGGCGCATACGGCGACAGCCCGCTGCCAAAACCAAAGGCCAGAAAGCCGTCGACCGAACCCAGCGCCACCTCGCGCGTGCGCGCTCGCTCAGTCATGACGAAAGTGGTCCCAGCCCGCTCCCAGACCGGCCGGCACTGCATGCTGTGCCGAGCGGCAAACCACGCCGCCCTCCCCGCCAATGACGCCAATGGCGGTCAGATCGACCCGGGCATCCCGGGCAAGCGCCTCGAGGTCGGCAGCAGCCGGCAGCACGGCAAGCAGCTCGTAATCGCTGCCGCCGCCGGTCTGCAGGCGAAAACGCTCGACGGGATCGGCGACGGCACGCTTCAGGGCGGCTGAAGCCGGCAGGGCATCGAGATCGACTTCAGCGCCCAGGCCCGTTTGCAGCAAGTGATTCAGGTCGGCCAGCAAGCCGTCGGAGAGATCGATCATGGCCCGGGCTGACGCGCGCAGCACCTGACCCGCCGTGACCCGCGCGGTGGGTCGGCGCAAGCGCGCACGCAAATCAGAACCAGCCTGATCACCCAGTCTCAGAGCCGCCGCCGCATCGCCAACCGTGCCGGTCACGACCAGTCGATCTCCGGGCCGGCCGCCGTGGCGAGTCACCGCCTGGCCCGCGGGCAGTTCACCGATCAGCTCGACGCCGATATTGAGCGCGCCGCGCGCCAGATTGCCGCCCACCAGCGCCATATCGGCAGCCTCCGCGGCGGCCAGGAAGCCATCGAGAAAGCCATCGATCCAGCGCTCCTCGATATGCGGCAGCGTCAGCGCCAGCAGGGCCCAGCGCGGCGCGGCGCCCATGGCGGCCAGATCACTCAGATTGGCGTGCGCAGCCAGGTGGCCGACGTCTTCGGCCGGCCAGTCGGGCGTGAAATGGCGGTCAAGAACCAGCGAATCGGTGGTGACCGCCAGCTGATGGTCAGGTGTGGGCGTGAGCACCGCGGCGTCGTCGCCAATCCCCAGAGTCACACCATGACCCGGGGCGGCGCGTGCGCGGATGCGCTCGATCAACCCGAACTCATCCATCGCCGGCACTGGCGTCACGCTCTGCCTTGCGCACCATGCGCGACAGGCGATCGAGCACGCCGTTGACAAAGGTGTGCGCCTGCTCGGCCCCGAAGCGGTGCGCAAGCTCGACGGCTTCGTCGATAATCACCCGATATGGAGTTTCCGGGTGATGCATGAGTTCGCACGCACCCAGTCGGAGGATGACGCGCTCCATCTGATCAAGGCTGGCATCGGCACGCTTGACGTGGGGATTGAGCGCGGCATCCAGCGCTTCGCGATTGGCCACGACCTCGCGCACCAGCGTCTCGAAATAGTTTTCATCCACGCCGCTGAAGTTCTGCTCCTCACGGAACTGCTCGATGATGGCCGGCGCACTGCTGTCATTGATCTGCCACTGATAGAGCGCCTGCAAGGCTCGGCGCCGGGCGCGGCGACGCGGCTCGTAAGGGCTGACCGTACGCCGTCGGCTCATGCCCCCACCCGACGCTTGAACTCGATCATGTCGAGCACCGCCATGGCCGCTTCCCGGCCCTTGTTCTTGCGCTCCGGATCAGCGCGCTCAAGCGCCTGCTCAGCATTTTCCGGGGTGAGCACGCCAAAGCCGACCGGCAGGCCGCTCTCGAGCTGAACCTGTTGCAGCCCGCGCGCACACTCGGCGGAAATGAAATCGAAATGCGCGGTCTCGCCGCGCACCACCGCGCCCAGCGCGATGATCGCATCAAAGCGACCGCTGGCGGCCAGCGCTGCTGCGGCCAGGGTCAGCTCCCAGGCGCCCGGAACGGGATGGACCTCGATGTGCTCCTCGTCCATGCCGGCATCCAGCAAAGCCTGGCGACAGCCGGCCAGCATCAGGTTGGTGATCTCGGCGTTGAAACGCGCCACGGCGATGGCGACGCGGCTGCGGTCTGCAGCCCGATGCGGTTCAGTCATGATGTCAACTCAGCCCTCTTCTTCAGGCAGAAGGTAGTCGGTGATCTCCAGGCCGAAGCCGTCCAGCGCGTGCAGGCGCTTGGGCGCGCCGAAGACCTGCATGCGGCGGATGCCGAGCTCGGCGATGATCTGCGCGGCGATACCATAGCTGCGCAGCTCGTTGGCTGCGTGGTCGGTCTGGCCAGCCTCGGCTCCGCTTTCGGCCGCCGTCAGACCGGCCAATCGGCTGGCGTCCTCTTCATCGTGGCCCAGCACCAGGGCCAGGCCGTGGCCGCGGCGGGCGATGTCGGCCAGGGCGGCATCCAGCGGCATGCCGAAGCCGGGCTCGGTAATGCCCATCACGTCGCCGAGCAGCTCGGGGACGTGCACCCGCACCGGAATCGATTTTTCCGGATCGATTTCGCCGCGGATCAGCGCCCAGTGCAGGCGCTGGGTGATGCGGTCGCGAAAGACCTTGAGCAGAAACTCGCCGTGGGCCGTACCCACCGTCTGGGTGTGTACACACTCGACGTTCTGCTCGGTACTCATGCGGTAGCGAATCAGGTCAGCCACGGTGCCCATCTTCAGGCCGTGCTCCTTGACGAACGCCTCGAGCTCCGGCCGCCGCGCCATGGTGCCGTCCTCGTTGAGAATCTCGACCAGAACAGCGGCAGGCTCCAGCCCGGCCAGCAACGCCAGATCCATGCCCGCCTCGGTGTGCCCGGCACGCGCCAGCACCCCCCCGGGCTGGGCCATGAGCGGAAACACGTGGCCGGGCTGATTGAGGCTGTCAAGCCCGGCGTCCGGGGCCACCGCCGTGCGAATGGTATGCGCGCGGTCGTAGGCCGAAATGCCGGTCGTCACGCCGGTGGCCGCTTCGATGGATACGGTGAAATTGGTCTGATGATGGCGATCGGTATCGCGCACCATCAGCTGCAGGCCCAGCTGGCGACAGCGCTCGCGCGTGAGCGACAGACAGATCAACCCGCGGCCGTAACGCGCCATGAAATTGATGTCTTCCGGGCGCACCATCGGCGCGGCCATGATCAGATCGCCCTCGTTCTCGCGATCCTCATCATCGAGCATGACGACCATGCGACCGGCAGCAACATCCTTGAGGATGGATTCAATCGAGTCAAAACTCATGAGGTCACTCCAGTGAGCCGTTCCAGATAACGGGCAAGCAGGTCCACTTCGAGGTTGACCCGGCCATCGACTTCGAGCCCGCCCAGTGTGGTCACCGCAAGGGTGTGCGGAATCAGGTTGACCTCGAACTCGCGCCCGTCGACGGCGTTGATGGTCAGGCTCACGCCGTCGAGCGTGACCGAACCCTTCTCAGCAATGAAGCGCGCCAGCGCTTCAGGAACACGAAGGCGCACAACACGACTGTCGCCGACCGGCTGAATCGAAACCACTTCGGCCAGGCCGTCGATATGGCCGGTCACCAGATGACCGCCCAGACGATCACCCAGCGCCAGCGCCGGCTCGAGGTTGACCGGGCTGCCGGCACGCAGGCTGCCCAGACTGGTTCGCTCGAGCGTCTCGGCCGACAGATCAGCCGAGAAACCCTGCTCGTCGATGGCCAGCGCGGTCAGGCAGCAGCCGGCAACCGACACGCTGTCGCCTTCGCGCCACTGCGCCGGTTCGAGCCGGGGGCAATCGATACGCATGCGACAGCCGCCCGAAGCGGGCGTAATCCTGCTGACCCGCCCGACAGACTGGACAATTCCGGTAAACATCACTGCGCCCCTTTCAGGAGACAAATCGGTACAGAAAGCGCCAGTCCTGGACAAAGCGACGCGCTTCGACCAGTTGGACATGGAGGCGGTCGTCGAATTTTTCCATCCCCGGCAGATCCAGCAGCGGTCGCCCGCGCCCGATCAGACAGGGCGCCTGATAGACCAGCAGCTCATCGACCAGCCCCTGCGCCGTCAGCGCGCCGCAAAGGGTGGGGCCGGCCTCGACGTGAACCGTATTGAACTCGCGCTCGGCCAGGCGCTGCAGCAGCTCCGGCAGGCTGACCCGACCGGTGGCATCCGCCGACAATTGCCACCATTCCACGCCGTCCCGCTCTTGTCCCGGGGCACAGCTGGCCACGATGACCGGCCCGGGCAGCGTCATCAGCCGGGGCTGTTCGGGCAGGCGCGCACGCGAGTCGACGACAACGCGCGGCAGCTGGCGATCAAAGCCGCTCAGGCGTACGTTCAGCCTCGGGTCGTCGGTCAGCACGGTCCCGATCCCGGTCAGAATGCATGAGGCTCGAGCGCGCCAGAGCTGCACATCGGCGCGGGCAGAGGCCCCGGTGATCCACTGCGAACGATCATCGGCCCCGGCGGTCAAGCCATCCAGGCTGGCAGCCAGCTTGACGCGCACCCAGGGACGGCCACGCTCGTGCCGGCTGATGAAGCCCCGGTTGAGCGCCCTTGCAGCATCCTCCATCAACCCGGTTCGCACAGTGATCCCCGCGCGTGTGAGCTGGTCGTGGCCCGCGCCGGCCACGCGCCCGTCCGGATCGGGCATGGCCGAAACCACCGCAGCGACACCAGCCTCGATCAGTGCCGTGGTACACGGCGGCGTACGCCCCTGATGGCTGCAGGGCTCGAGGCTGACATAGGCCGTCGCACCGCGCGCCCGGATGCCGGCCTGCTGAAGGGCAAGCGTTTCAGCGTGCGGCTCGCCAGCAGCCCGATGCCAGCCGCGACCCACAACCTCACCTGCTTGGACGATCACGCAGCCGACGACCGGGTTGGGGTCGGCGCTCAGGCTGCCCTTCTCGGCCAGACGAAGGGCTTCGGCCATGTAGCGATGATCGTCTGCGGTAAAGGACATACGCAAAAAAACAGCAGTCAGAGATCAGCGGCAGGCGTGTTCGGCATCATTTCTGACCGTCGTCAAGCAAAGGAATCTGGCGCCGATCGATCATGCCGGGGTTGTCGCGCTCGAGCTTCTCGATTTCCACGCGGAAGGCCTGCACATCTTCGAAGCGCCGGTAGACCGACGCGAAACGAACATAGGCCACCTGATCAAGCTGCGACAGCTCGGCCGCCACCCAGTCGCCCAGCTTCTGGCTGGAAATCTCCGGTTCTTCAAGGGTATGCACTGCCCGCACCAGGGTGCGGATAGCGCGCTCGACCAGTTGGGTTTCCACCGGGCGCTTCTCCAGCGCCTTGAGCATGCCGCGCCGGAGCTTGTCTTCGCTGAACGCCTCCCGCGAACCGTCGGCCTTGATCACGTTGGGCGCTTTCAGGACCGCCGTCTCCAGAGTATTGAAGCGCGCGCCGCAATCGGCACACTCGCGTCGGCGCCGGATCTGGAAGCCGTCGGAGGCCAGACGTGAGTCGACCACGCGGGTATCGGTGTGATTGCAGAACGGGCACCACACGACTCAGACAGCTCCGACCTTAAACCGTGACGCCAGGGAGTGAGCCATCAATCCCCATAGACCGGATGCTTGCGGCAGAGAGCGAGGGCAGACTCCTTCACTCGCTGTTCGACGGATTCGTCGCCCATGTTGTCAAGGACGTCGCAGATCAGCCCGGCCAGCTCGCGGCAGTCGTCTTCGGTGAACCCGCGCGTGGTCGATGCCGGCGTGCCGATGCGCAGACCCGAGGTGACGAATGGCGAGCGCGACTCGCCCGGCACGGTGTTCTTGTTGACCGTGATGTTGGCCCGGCCCAGCGCTGCTTCGGCGTCCTTGCCGGTGATGTCCTTGTCGGTCAGATCGATCAGGAACAGATGATTGTCGGAGCCGCCGGAGACCACCTTGTAGCCGCGCTCCATGATGGTCGCGGCCATGGCGCGGGCGTTGGCGACCACGCGCTGCTGGTAATCGGTGAACTCCGGCTCCAGGGCCTCCTTGAAAGCAACGGCCTTGGCGGCGATGACGTGCATCAGCGGCCCACCCTGGCAACCCGGAAAGACCAGCGACTGGAACTTCTTGGTCAGCTCTTCATCATCACCGGGTGACAGGATGATGCCGCCACGCGGGCCCCGGAGCGTCTTGTGCGTGGTCGAGGTCGTGACGTGGGCGTGGGGAACGGGGTTGGGATAGATGCCGGCGGCGATCAGGCCAGCGACGTGTGCCATGTCGACCATGAACCAGGCGCCGACCTCGTCGGCAATCGCGCGCATCCGGGCCCAGTCGACCAGACGGGAATAAGCAGAAAAGCCACCGATCAGCATTTTCGGCTTGTGCTTGTGCGCCATTGCGGCCATGTGCTCATAGTCGACCTCGCCGCTGTCGCGGTCGAGCCCGTAGTGAACGGCATTGAACACCCGGCCGGAAAAATTCACCTTGGCGCCATGCGTCAGATGCCCGCCTTCGGTCAGATCCATGCCCAGAATCGTGTCGCCGGGCTGAAGCAGGGAAAGATAGACCGCCTGATTGGCCTGCGAGCCCGAATGCGGCTGCACGTTGGCATACCCGGCATCAAACAGCTTCTTGGCACGCTCGATGGCCAGGCTTTCGGCAATGTCGACGAACTCGCAGCCGCCATAATAGCGCCGTCCCGGATATCCCTCGGCATACTTGTTGGTCAACACCGAACCCTGCGCTTCCATCACGCGCGGACTGGCGTAGTTTTCCGAGGCGATCAGCTCGATGTGATCTTCCTGACGCTGCTCCTCGGAGCGAATGGCGCGCGCCAGCTCATCATCGAACCCGGCAATGGTGAAAGATTTGTCGAACATGAGTTGAATATTCCAGTGGTTTTTGCAGGCGCATCAATGGTATCACCAAGTCACCCGGGGTTCGCCGGTCACTGTCGCCAGGCCGCCTCGCCTATCATGTAGTCTGCGAACAGGTTCTCCCGGCAGATGAGACGACTCCATGCACAAGCTTCCAGACTCGCCATTCAAGGCCTACGACGTCCGCGGACGCGTTCCTGACCAGCTCAACGAGGAGCGCGCCTTTCTGATCGGCCTAGCCTACGCCCGCGTGATCGAGCCGCAAGGTCCGGTCGCGATCGGATTTGACATGCGCGCCTCCAGCCAGGCGCTGGCCGATGCCCTGGCCGATGGCCTCAACCGCGCCGGGGTGGACACGCGCAGTATCGGCCTTTGCGGAACCGAGGTCGTCTATCACGCCGCCTCGCTGGAAGGAATGGGCGGCGGCATCATGATCACGGCCAGCCACAATCCGGCCGACTACAACGGCATGAAGATGGTGCGCGAGCAGGCCATCCCGGTCAGTGCCGATACCGGCCTGAAACAGATGGAAGCGCTGGTTGCCCAGGGCATCGATTCGCCGCGCAACGGGGCCCGGGGAAGCCATCAAGAACTGTCGGTGTTCGCAAGCTATATCGAACGCGTTCGCGGCTTTATCCACGCCGACCGGCTGGCGCCAATGAAAATCGTGGTCAACGCAGGCAACGGCTGTGCCGGCCCCGCTTTCGATGCGATTGCCAGCGGCTTGCCGCTCGATGTCGTGCGTCTGCATCATGCGCCCGACGGCAGCTTTCCCAACGGCGTGCCCAACCCGTTGTTGCCGGAAAACCGTCGGGAAACTGCGCAGACCGTGATCGACGCGAAGGCCGACCTGGGTATTGCCTGGGACGGCGACTTCGACCGCTGCTTCTTCTTCGACCACAACGGTCGATTCATCGAAGGATATTATCTTGTCGGCCTGTTCGCGCGGCAGCTGCTCGAGCAGTCACCGGGCGAGAAGATCGTGCTCGACCCGCGCCTGACCTGGAACACGCTCGATGAAGTGGCCGATGCCGGAGGGCAGGCCTTGGTCAACAAGAGCGGGCACGCCTTCATCAAGGAACGCATGCGCTCGGAAAACGCGCTCTACGGTGGCGAAATGTCGGCGCACCACTACTTCCGCGACTTCAGCTACTGTGACTCGGGCATGATTCCGTGGCTGCTGCTGCTCGAGCGCATCAACACCACCGGCAAGTCGCTGGCGCAGCTTGTCGATCAGCGCATCCACACCTTTCCCTGCAGCGGCGAAATCAACTTCACGGTCGCAGACACCCAGGGCACCATTGACCGCGTTCTGAGGCACTTCGATGCCGATCAACCGCAGCTTGATCGCACCGACGGCATCAGCCTGGCGTTCGACAACTGGCGATTCAACCTGCGCGCCTCCAACACCGAACCGGTGATTCGGCTGAACGTGGAAACACGCGCCGACCCAGCCCTGCTCGAGAAAAAAACCGAGCTGCTCCACGCCCTGATCGACCGCCGCTGACCCGGCAAGGCGCCGGGTCAGCATGGCCGACTCAGTCCGAGTCGGTCATCAGTTCGGCAATCGTGTCGACCGGGGCCGAGCCGTAGCTGAGAAATTCATTGTGGAAGGCCTTGAGGTCGAATGCATCTCCCAGCTCGGCCCGGCGCTGCTCACGCAGATCCATGATCGCGGCATAGCCGGCGTAGTAGGACGTCAGCTGCACCTGGCTCAGCGTCAGCCGACGCCACTTCTGGGTGGCCTCCGATGTTTCCTGGAAAGCTTCATCCTGCATCATCCTGACGGCCACGTCCCGCTCCATGCCGCGCACGTGCACCGCATAGTCGAGAATGGCGTTATGCACGACCCGCAGCAGCCATTTGCCGTGCATCAGCCACAGCTCCGGGGCCTGTTCACCCCAGCCTGCCTCGAGCATCATGCGCTCTGAATAGACCGCCCAGCCCTCGATCATTGCGCCGTTGCCGAACAGGCTCTTGACCAGGCTCGCCGAGGTGTTGGCGTGCAGCAGCTGCGTGTAATGCCCCGGGATCCCTTCGTGGATGTTGAGAATCTGCAGCATCCAGTCGTTGTACTCGCGCAGGTAGCTTGCCGCCTGCTCCTCGCCATAGGTCTCCAGCGGGGTGACGTTGTAGTAAGTCTCGGCCTGCGGATTGAACGGCCCCGGGGCGCTCACCGAGGCGATGGCACCGGTGCCGCGCATGTATTCAGGCGTTTCCCGCACCACCAGAGGCTTGTCGGGGTCCTGATCCAGAAGATCCTTTTCGCGCACGAAGGCCGCCAACTGCGGCATCTGCCCGCGGATTTCTTCGACGAAGTCCTCGGCTGCCACATGGTCTCGGGACAGTCGATCGATCATCTGCCCAATGCGCTCCAGCCGCGCTTCCGGCATCTCCTGCCCGTCGAAATACTCCGGCCACAGCTCACGGGTGTGGCCATCCATCTCCTCGAGCAGGCGCTGTTTTTCATCCAGGGCGCGCTGGTAGAGCTCGGCGGCGGTGAAGTCCGCCTGGATATCATGGGCAAATTTCTGCTCGTAGAGCGTCTCGCCGAGCCGGAAGGAACGAGCCTGGTCCGATGATTCCAGACGGGCCAGGCGCTGTTCCAGCCAGGACACCCAGGATTCGATCGCTGCCGCGGCATCATCCAGCGCGCTCGACATTGAGCTGGCCAGTTCGGGGTCCAGCTCGACGGCGCCACCGGCGACATGCTCACGCACACTGCCGAGCACGCTCAAGGCACCGCGGTTCTGGCTGATGGCCAGCTCGGTATGCTCGATGGTAGGCACCCCGAGGCTTTCCCGCGCCGCCTGATAATAGGCGGGCACCTGTTCGAGACGGTCGCGAATCAGCGCAAGCCGCTCGGGCAGCGGCGCGAATTCGGTATTCAGCAGGATGCTCAACGGTCCAGCGACGTTGTATTGCGAGGGCTGCCACTCCCAGCTTTTCAGCGTTTGCGTGTAAAAACGCATCGACTCGAGTCGATTTTCCAGCAGCTCGTAATCAGTGCGTCGATCAACCGGGAGCGAGTCGCGGTCGAATGAGTGCAACCGGGTCAGCGACCGCTCGATGAACTGGAGCTCCTCACGCCGATGGCGAGCATCGGGAATGGTCACCGTCCCGGCATTTTCATAGCGCCCCTGATAAATGGCCCATTCCGGCGAGCGGCGCAGCAGGTCAGCGATCAGGTCGTCGACGAAGGCGTCGAAATCCGTCGACTCGCTTCCCTGCGCTGTATCGCCCGCCTTTTCGTCAGCCTGTCCGGACGCCTCCGGCGCGATCTGATTGGCGTCGACCGCGGCAGTCGCAGTCGGGTCGGAAGGGTCGGCCGAATCAGCGCAGGCAACGACCAGCGCGGGCAAGAACACAAGAAAGGCGAGTCGGATCGCGGCGGGCATGGATGCTCTCCCGGAAAGTTGAAACAGCTTTGATGCTACCCCATTTTTCTGACCGACAGCGAGCCGCCGGGCCGCAGCGCGCGGCCGCGGCCGCGGATCACGGACGCCTGATACGGCGTCAGCCCGGGCCAATTTTCGGTCGGCCCGGGCGACGAGTGAACCTTCTATACTGTGAAGTCATCGAACGCCCAGACATCATCAACCGTTATCGCGTCTTCGCCAACCCACGGAGAACCCCATGTCATTCCCATTCCCGCAACGTCCGTTCATCTCCGGTTTGCTGCTTCTGGCCTTGCTGGCCGGCTGTGCCGCCACCCCTTCCGACAGCGTGCTGATCAGCGAATCGCGCTCCGCGCTGGCGAGCATGATCGATCGCGATCCCGGCCTGCAGCGCTGGGTCGACCAGGCTTACGGCTATGTGGTCTTTCCCAACATCGGCAAGGGTGGGTTCTGGATCGGTGGCGGCTTCGGCCGGGGCATCGCCTTCGAGCAGGGTGAGCCGGTAGGCCGGGCTTCCGTATCTCAGGCAACGATCGGCGCCCAGATCGGTGCGCAGTCCTACAGCCAGGTGATCTTCTTTCGCGACGAGGCGGCCATGCGCCGATTTCAGCGCGAAAGCCTGGAGTTTTCCGCTCAGGCCACGGCCGTTGCCGCCACCGAAGGCAAGGCAGCCACCACCAGCTACGAAAAAGGCGTGGCAGTCTTCAATTATGCTCGCGGCGGCCTGATGGCCGAAGCATCCGTTGGTGGGCAGAAGTTCCGCTACTGGTCACTGTAGCCCGGGGTTCGTCGGCCGCCCCCCGGAGCGAGGCACAGCCGATGACGCCGGGCGAAACCACCCGGCGTGTGGCTCAGCCGGCATCCGCGCCTTCAGCGAGAAACTGCAGCCGCGCAAGGCGCGCATAGAGCGGATTGTCCGCCACCAGCTGATCGTGGCTGCCCTGCGCAACCACCCGGCCCTGATCCAGCACGATGATCCGATCGGCGCGTCGCACGGTCGCCAGGCGGTGCGCGATCACCAGCACCGAGCGATCGCTGCTGATGTCGTTGAGCGCTTCCTGAACCAGACGCTCGCTTTCGGCATCCAGGCTGGCCGTGGCCTCGTCGAGCAGCAACAGCGGTGGCTGCTTGATCAGGGCGCGAGCAATCGCAATGCGCTGGCGTTGCCCCCCCGACAGGCGGACGCCGCGCTCACCCAGAAAGGTCTCGTAGCGTTGCGGCCAGCGCTCGATGAACTCGTCGGCATGCGCTGAGCGTGCCGCCTGGCCAATCGGGCCGTCATCCGCACCGGGCGTGCCGTAGGCGATATTTTCCGCCGCGGTGCCGGAGAACATCACCACATCCTGCGGCACCACGCCCAGGCGCCGGCGCAGCTCTGCCAGATCGAGCTCACGCACATCCACCCCACCCAGACTGATGCCCCCGGCATCGGTGTCGTAGAAACGCAGCAGCAGCTGAAACAGGGTGGATTTTCCGGCGCCCGACGGCCCGACGATGGCGACCGTCTCGCCAGGCTCGATGGCGAAGCTCAGGCCCTGAAGAACCGGCTCGTCGGGGCGCGCCGGATAAGCAAACTCGACGGCATCGAAGCGCACGGACAAAGGCCCTTCGGGCAGACTCAGGGGCGACTCGGGGCTGATGATGGCCGGTCGCGCATCAAGGAGTTCGGCCAGCCGCTCCATGGCACCAGCGGCGCGCTGGAGCTGACTCCAGATCTCGCTGAGACTGGCGGTCGAACCGGCCGCGATCGCGGCGTAGAGCACGAACTGGCCGAGCTCACCCGGCGTCATTTCACCGCTGAGAACCGAGCGCGCCCCCAGCCAGAGCACGAACGTGATGGCACCGAAAGTCATCAGGATGACCAGCACGATCAACAGCGTGCTGGCGCGAATGCGATCACGAGCGGCAACGAAGGCCGACTCGACGGCGTGGGAAAAGCGCTCATGTTCGCGCCTTTCCTGGGCAAATGTCTGCACCGTTTGAACGGCGTTGATGGTCTCATCACCGTGGGCGCTGAAATCAGCCACGCGGTCCTGGGCGCTGCGCGACAGGCGGCGAACCCAGCGCCCCAGCATCACTACCGGGACAATGATGAGAACGATCAGCATGCCGATCACGCCGGCAAGCGATGGCGCGGTGATGACCAGCGCCAGAGCACTGGCCACCAGCATGAGCAGATTGCGCACGCCAAAGGAAACCGTCGAACCAACCAGGGTTTCGACCAGGGTCGTATCGGTATTCAGGCGCGAGAGCACCTCGCCGGTGCGAGTGGTGGAAAAGAACTCCGGACTCATCGACAGTACGCGCTCATAAACGGACTTGCGAATGTCGGCGACCACGCGCTGACCGAGCCAGCTGACCCAGTAAAAGCGCAATCCGCCGCCCACCGCCATCATGGCGGCGGCCGCAAACAACAGCCAGAACCAGCGGTTGATATTGCCGATGTTCTCGGCCATGAAACCATGATCGATGACTCTTCCGACCGCAGCCGGGATGGCCAGCGCGCCGGCAGCCGAAATCACGAGAAACAGCAGGGCCAGCCCGATCTGAAGGCGGTAACGGGCCACGAAGGGCCTGAGAGCCGACAGCGAGCCCATGCGTCGACTGGCCGGGCGTTGTGCAGCGTCAGCCTTGCTCATGCCACCTCCGGGAAGGCCAGCCAGCTGCCCTTCTCCTGCCAACAATTCGACTGATGCGGCGCCGTGCGAGAGCCGCAGAAAATCGCGGTATGACTCATGATGTGTAGCTCTTCGATCAGATAGAAAACGGGCATGATTGACCCGCAACCGATGGCAACTGCAGTGTGCTTCTCAATGGCGACCATGGTACTCCGATTCCGCCGTGCTCCGGCAGCGGGCAAGGGTGACGCCATCACACGTCGTCGGGATTCGACCCGGGCAGCGACTGCGGTAGGTCAGGGGTTGGTCCCAGCGGACTCAGACGCGGTTCGTCCAATGAGCCGAAAACACGAAACGGGAAAGGCGCCTGCGCGTCGTCGATACGCAACACCCCGCCGAGGGTTGCCTCCGGAAACTGCAATGCCGCCCAGCCCGAGCCGGCAAGCTGATCGCCCGAGAGCTCGAACTCGGGTAGCTCCAGATAGCCGGGCATCAAGCGCATCTGTCCGCTGAAGCGATCGAAGTGGTGCATGGCGCTCGACTCGCCCGGGTAGGCGAACGCCAGCCGACCGTCCCATAGCTCGAAGTCGCCCTCGAGCCGATAGCCGCGCCCGCCCTTCCCGGGCCAGCGCAACGACACCCTTGCCTCGCCGCTGCCTTCCACTGCCGGCGCCAGATGCTGCCACTCGAGCAGGGTCTCAAGCGATGCCAGGCTGACATCGAGCTCCATGGACTGGTGCCTGTCGCGCTGCAGCACGCCGCTGGCCTCGACCAACCCGCCTGGAAAAACGCCCGCCAGGTTCACTCCCAGGCCGGCCGAGCGGGAACGCAGTTCAATGCGAACCTGAGACAGTTCGACAGCCCCGAGACGCAACCCATCGAGCTGTATCTGCGAGCGCAGATCAAGCTGGGCAGACAGTGTCGCCAGCACTTGCGGGAGGCTCGCTGTTCGATCACCGAAGGGCACCCGGCGGACTGCCAGCCAGTCCAGCTGGCGTCCGGCAACGAGCAGATCCAGCGCCGGCCTGGATCCGCCGTGGAAATTGAACGACAGATCGAAGGCCGCATCCGCCGCCCGCAGCTGACCACCGGCGAGACTGATGCGGAAGGGGCCGTCACCGCTCATTGCCAGCTCGCCGGCCAGACTGACGCGCTTGTCGCTGCCGGCCAGTCGACCGCTCACTTTCAGGTCCCGAAGACGGATCGGGCTGGCCGCCGACCGGGGTACGTGCAAGTGCCCCTGAGCGTTCATCCCCTCAAGCAGCGCGGGCTGACCAAGATCACCGCGAAAGCGGAAGGCCACCGTCTCGTCGAGGCTGAACCGCTCGAGCTCGATCTCATCAATCATGATGGCAGCCGGGGCGCGCTGCCCCTGGGGCATCAGCACCCGCACGTTCCGCAGCGCCAACGAGCGCCCGGAGAACAGCCGCGCCGACGAACGCAGCGCCGAAAGCGGATCACGCCCCTGGTCTGCACGCTGGGCGTCGGTACCCCGAAGGTTGATCACCGCGCCGTCGAGCTGCATGCGACCGGTGGCCAGCTCGCCCTGAAGCAGGGGCAGAAATTGAAGGGTCATGCTCAAGCGCTCGGCGCGCAGCGTCGGCAGGCTGGCCCGATCACTCGGGCGGCCAAGGACCACGTCTTCGGCTACAACTCCGGGCCGCGGAAACAGATCGAACTCGAGGCCGCCGACGATTTCCACCCGCCGGCCGACCTGTTCGCTGAGTCGATCCGAAATCAGGGCCTTGAGGCGGGCTTCGTCGAACAGAATCACCGCCGAACCCCAGAGGCCGAGAACGATGATGGCCAGGGCGGCGGCAAGTATGATCGTTCGTCGCATCGAAAACCCCGCGGTCGACAGCCGGCGCGACCGCTGCGGTCACGCCTGCGGCCATTGTAGCTCAGCCAGGCCTGCTGGCAGGCCGGCTTCGGGCTGGCTCCATGGCTGCAGCGCGAGCACGGGGCATAAAAAAACCCGGCACGGTGGCCGGGTTTCCTGAACCTCCGGTCGGTAACCGGAATTTAATCGGCTGATTCGGCTTCCGGGCTGTCAGGCCGGCCCACCAGTTCGACGTAGGCCATGGGTGCCTTGTCTCCGGTACGATACCCGCACTTGAGAATGCGCAAGTAACCACCGGGTCGGTCGGCATAGCGCGGCCCCAGCTCGGCAAACAGCTTGCCCACCGCATCACGGTCACGCAGGCGATTGAAAGCCGTACGGCGAGCCGAGAGCTTGTCTTCCTTGGCCAGCGTGATCAACGGCTCGGCAACCCGCCGCAGCTCCTTGGCCTTGGGCAGCGTGGTCTTGATCAACTCATGCTCGATCAGACTGGTGGTCATGTTGCGAAACATCGCCTGACGATGGGGCGAGTTGCGATTGAGTTTACGACCTGCTTTACGATGACGCATCGTTCTCTCCTCAGTGCTCGGTGCGCGCCAGCGACGGCGGCGGCCAGTTTTCCAGGCGGGTGCCCAGTGACAGATCGTGGGTCGCCAGCACCGTCTTGATTTCGGTCAGTGACTTCTTGCCCAGGTTCGGGGTCTTCAGCAGCTCCGTTTCAGTTCGCTGAACCAGGTCGCCCACGTACTGGATGTGCTCGGCCTTGAGACAGTTGGCTGAACGCACGGTCAGCTCGAGATCGTCGATCGGTCGCAGCAGGATGGGGTCGAAGGTTTCCGGTTTGACAACCGCTTCGTCTTTCTCGCGTGCCACGAACTCGACAAACACCGACATCTGATCGACCAGTATCCCCGCAGCCAGCTTGACCGCGTCCTCGCAGCTCATGGTGCCGTTGGTTTCGATATCGAACACCAGCTTGTCGAGGTCGGTACGCTGGCCAACGCGCGCACTTTCAACACTGTAGGCGACACGGTGCACCGGGCAATAGGATGCGTCGAGCTGCAAGCGGCCAATCGTGCGCGTCTCTTCTTCATTGAACTTCAGCGCAGCGGCGGCGTGGTAGCCAACGCCTCGCGTCACCTTGAGCTGCATCCGCAGCTTGTTGTTCTTCGTGAGGTTGCAAATCACGTGTTCCGGGTTGATCACCTCGATATCATGATCGAGCTGGATGTCTCCGGCTGTCACGGGGCCCTTCTTGTCCTTGCTGAGCGTCAGCGTG
Organism: Wenzhouxiangella sp. YN1; assembly: GCF_056324145.1. Taxonomy (NCBI): domain Bacteria; kingdom Pseudomonadati; phylum Pseudomonadota; class Gammaproteobacteria; order Chromatiales; family Wenzhouxiangellaceae; genus Wenzhouxiangella; species Wenzhouxiangella sp. YN1. Next base: position 12,724 of record NZ_JBJNIO010000157.1, on the reverse strand, counting down.
GCTTCATCGCGATTATGCATGCGAATGGCCACGTCCTTCAGATTGAGCAGCACCTCGACGATGTCTTCCTGCAACCCCTCAATGCCGGTGTACTCGTGCAGCACACCATCGATTTCTGCCTCGGTGATGGCGCTGCCCGGGATCGAGGACAAAAGAATACGCCGCAGCGCATTGCCCAGGGTATGGCCAAAGCCGCGCTCGAGCGGCTCGAGCGTAATGCGGGCCCGCCGTGACGAGATCTCGTCGACGATCAGCCCCTGGGGCTTGAGCATCGTGCCGATAAGTTCGCTTATCTGGCCTGACATGTTTGCCTCTCCAAATTCGGTTTTCGTGTGCAGCGCGGGCGGGCAGCCCACGGCTTACTTCGAGTAGAGCTCGACAATCAGATTCTCGTTGATGTCAGGCGGCAGATCGTCCCGCTCGGGACTTGCCTTGAACACCCCCTCCATCTTGTCGAAATCGACATCGATCCATGCCGGCACCAGGTCAAGCTCGCGCGCAACGCTGATCGCTTCCTGAATGCGCAGCTGCTTGCGCGCCTTCTCACGCACCGCGATGCGATCCTCGGGCTGCACCTGATACGAAGGAATGTTGACCACCTTGCCGTTGAGCTCGATCGACTTGTGGCTGACCATCTGACGAGCCTGTGCGCGGGTGACGGCAAAGCCCAGACGATAGACCACGTTGTCCAGACGATTTTCCAGAAGCTGAAGCAGGTTCTCGCCGGTAGCGCCCTTGCGTCGGGCCGCTTCCTTGTAATAGTTGTGAAACTGCCGCTCGAGCACGCCATACATGCGGCGCACCTTCTGTTTCTCGCGCAGCTGCAACGCGTATTCCGACAGGCGCTGGCGGCGGCTGTCGCCGTGCTGCCCCGGCGGCTGATTGAGCTTGCACTTCGACTCAAGACCCCGCGCGGGGCTCTTGAGGTTCAGATCGACGCCTTCGCGGCGTGCGAGCTTGCAGGTGGGTCCAGTATATCTAGCCATATCTCTTTGAGTCTGCCTGCCGCTGACTTAGACGCGACGTTTTTTGGGTGGACGACAGCCGTTGTGAGGAATCGGCGTGACGTCGACGATGTTGGTGATCTTGAATCCCGCTGCGTTGAGGGATCTGACCGAGGACTCCCGCCCCGGGCCCGGCCCGTTGACGCGAACCTCCAGGTTGGTCATTCCGAACTCCTGGGCCGTTCGTCCGGCGTTGTCGGCCGCCACCTGGGCGGCAAAAGGAGTCGACTTGCGCGATCCGCGAAAGCCCGACCCACCGGATGTTGCCCAGGAGATCGTGTTGCCCTGACGATCGGTAATCGTGATGATCGTGTTGTTGAACGACGCATGCACGTGGGCGATGCCATCGACAACTGTCTTTCTGACCTTCTTCCGGCTCTTGCTGGTCTGTTGTTTGGCCATGAATTCCTACCTCAACGAATCGGACGGCGCGGACCCTTGCGGGTACGGGCATTGGTCTGCGTGCGCTGGCCACGGACCGGAAGACCACGACGATGACGCAGACCGCGGTAGCAGCCCAGATCCATCAGTCGCTTGATGTTCATCGACACCTCACGACGCAGGTCGCCTTCGACGGAAATCTGGCCAACGGCCTGCCGCAGCTTTTCCTGCTCTGCCTCCGTCAGGTCGCGCACCTTGGTGTCGGGCGCGACACCGGTTGCCTCGCAGATCTGTATGGCTCGGGTACGCCCGATGCCGTAAATGTTTGTCAGCGCCACCCAGACATGCTTCTGGACGGGCAGATTGACGCCTGCTATACGTGCCATGTGCTTGCTCCGTAAACCTTTACGCCCACTCGACGCAAACCAGCAATAATACCGCTTTTTGCGGCATTTGCCAAGCCCGTCACGCGGTATTGTTTCATCCCTGCCGCTGCTTGTGTTTGGGATCGCTGCAGATCACGTAGACCATGCCCTTGCGGCGAACCACCTTGCAGTGACGGCATATTCTCTTCACTGATGCCTGAACCTTCATTGTTCCTCTCCACACTTTCTGGCCGAAACGGCCCTTTATTCAACGGCGCACTACGCCACTGCGTCCGTAACTCTTGAGGTTGGACTTCTTCAGCAGACTGTCGTATTGATGCGACATCAGATGCGCCTGCAGCTGCGCCATGAAGTCCATCGTCACCACCACGATGATCAGCAGTGAGGTGCCCCCGAGATAGAACGGAACGTTCCACTGCATGATCAGAAACTCGGGCAGCAGACACACGGCAGCCAGATAAAACGCGCCGACCAGCGTCAGGCGGGTCAGCACATAATCGATGTACTCGGCCGTCTGCCGGCCAGGCCGGATGCCTGGAATGAAAGCTCCGGACTTCTTCAGGTTGTCGGCTGTCTCCTTGGAGTTGAAGACAATCGCCGTATAGAAGAAAGCAAAGAACATCACCAGGCCGCCGTACAGCGCGATGTAAATGGGCTGCCCCGGGGTCAGTTGCTGCGAGATCGACTGCAGCCATCCGGACTCCCCGGCCTGTCCGAACCAGGTCGAAATCGTGGCCGGGAACAGCACCAGGCTGGAGGCGAAGATCGCGGGAATCACACCCGACATGTTGACCTTCAGCGGCAGATGCGTGGACTGGCTGCGATACGCCTGACGCCCCTGACGCTGGGCATAGTTAATGGTGATCCGCCGCTGGCCACGCTCCACGAAAACCACGAACGCCGTGACCGCAAGCGCCAGCGCCAGCAGGAAAGTGGCCGTCAGCACGCCCAGCTGACCGGTGCGAACCAGTTCCAGCGTCGAGCCAATGGCCGTGGGCAGCCCGGCAACGATACCGGCGAGAATCAGGATCGAAATCCCGTTGCCGATACCGCGCTCGGTGATTTGCTCGCCCAGCCACATCAGGAAGACGGTACCCGCCGTCAGCGTGATTACCGCCGCCATGACGAACCCGGGTCCGGGATTGATGACCACCGGCAGGTTGGCGCCAGCGCTCTGGCTCTGCAGCGCCACGGCCACGCCAAATGACTGGAAACCGGCAAGCAGCACGGTGAAGTAGCGTGTGTACTGGGTGATCTTGCGGCGACCGGATTCGCCTTCCTTGCGCAGCTGCTGCAGCTGAGGAACCGCATGGCTCATCAGCTGCATGATGATCGCCGCTGAAATATACGGCATGACGCCCAGAGCGAATATCGAGAAGCGGCCCAGTGCGCCACCGGAGAACATGTTGAACATGTCCACGATCGTGCCGCTGGACATATCCATCAGCTCGACCAGGGCGATCGGGTTGATGCCGGGAACCGGGATGAACGTGCCAAAGCGGAATATCAACAGCACCACCAGCACCACGAACAGGCGCTGGCGCAGCTCCTTGAGGCGTCCGATGCCGCCAAGCATTCCGGCCATGTCCGATGGATTGCGTGCCATTACTCGACCTTGCCGCCCGCGGCCTCGATCGCCTTGGCCGCACCGGCGGTCACGTGCAGTCCGCGCACGGTTACAGCGCGCTCCAGGCTGCCCTTGTTGATCAGGCGTACCTTGCGCGTGGCCGCGCTGATGAGACCAGCCTTCTTGAGCGCGTCAAGATCGATCACGTCGGCGTCCATGACGCTGATCTGATAAAGCCTCAGCTCCGCGGTGTGGCGATTGACCGCAGAGCGAAAGCCGACTTTCGGCAAACGCCGCTGCAGTGGCATCTGACCACCTTCGAAGCCCACCTTGTGGTAGCCGCCCGAGCGTGACTTCTGCCCCTTGTGACCGCGGCCGCCGGTCTTGCCGATACCGGAACCAATGCCGCGCCCCACGCGCTTGCGCTCGCTGCGGCTGCCTTCTGCGGGCTGAATCGAATTGAGTTTCATGTCACAGTCCAATGTTGAGTTCAGGCGTTTTCAACCTGTAGCAGGTACTCGACCTGGCGAATCATGCCGCGGATGGCCGGAGTGTCTTCCAGCTCCACGGTATGATGCAGTCGTCTCAGGCCCAGGCCTCGCACCGTCAGGCGATGCTTGCCGATGGTGTTGCAGAGCGAACGCACCAGCGTCACTCGCACCTTTCCGGTTGCGTTCTCAGCCATGATATTCCAGAACCTCCTCGATCGACTTCCCGCGCTTGATCGCAACCTGTTCCGGCGAGGCCATGGCCTGCAGGCCCTTCAAGGTCGCGCGCACCAGGTTGATGGGGTTGTTCGACCCCAGACTCTTGGCCAGCACGTTGTGGACTCCCACCGCCTCGAACACAGCACGCATCGGGCCGCCGGCAATCACACCGGTACCGTCAGAGGCCGGCTGCATGTACACCCGGGAGCCGCTGTGGCGAGCGTTGACCGGGTGCCAGAGCGTGCCCTCATTGAGAGAAATGCGGACCATGTCGCGACGAGCCCGTTCCATTGATTTCTGGATGGCCAGCGGCACTTCCCGCGCCTTGCCATAACCGAAGCCAACCTTGCCTTCGCCGTCGCCGACTACCGCCAGCGCCGTAAAGGTAAACTGGCGGCCGCCCTTGACCACCTTGACCACACGGTTGACCGCGACCAGCTTTTCAATCAGATCGTCGGTGCTGTTATCTCTAGCCATGATGAATTCCGTTAACGTTAAAACTTCAGACCGGCTTCACGCGCGGCATCTGCCAGCGCCTTGACCCGTCCGTGATACCTGAAGCCCGAACGATCGAAGGCGACGCCCTCGATGCCGGCCTCAATGCTGCGCTCGGCAACCTTCTTGCCAACCCGCTGTGCGGCTTCCACGCTGCAGGTGCTCTTGAGCCCTTCGGCCAGATCCTTCTGCAGTGTCGAGGCGGCCGCAACGGTGCGCTGGCCGCCGGCATCGATAACCTGCGCGTAGATATGGCGGCCCGAGCGATGCACGGTGAGCCGTGGCTGGCCGGAGCGCGTGATCCGGGCGCGGTTCTTGCGCGCCCGCCGCAGTCTGGATTGATTCCTGTCGTTCATGTTCGATTCCTCAGGCCTTCTTGGCTTCCTTCATCACCACGCGCTCGTCGGCGTAGCGAACACCCTTGCCTTTGTACGGCTCCGGCGGACGATGTCCACGAATCTCGGCGGCCACCTGCCCGACCAGCTGCTTGTTGCTGCCCTTGACCAGGATTTCAGTCTGGCTGGGGGTCTCGATTGAAACGCCCTCGGGGATCACGAAATCAACCGGGTGACTGAAACCGAGCTGCAGATTCAACTTGTTGCCCTGAACCTGGGCGCGGTAACCCACACCGATCAGCTCCAGCTTTTTTTCAAAACCATCCGTCAGCCCATGAATCATGTTGGCAATCATGGAACGCATGGTGCCGGCCATGGCCATGGTACCGGACTCATCGGGAGCGACGCTGACCACGCCGTCATCAACAGTCACGGTCACTGTGGGATGAACCTGCATTTCCAACTGGCCGTTACTGCTCTTGACCTTGACCACGCCGTCGACGTGACTCAATTCCACGCCTTTGGGCAGATCGATTGGCGCTTTGGCAATTCTCGACATCGTTTGTCTCTCCGAAAAACTCTATCAGGCGACCAGGCAAAGAACTTCGCCGCCGTGGCCCTGTGCACGCGCCTCACGGTCGCTCATCACGCCATGCGACGTGCTCACGATGGCTACGCCCAAACCGTTCTGAACGCGCGGCAGTTCACCGCTGCCGAAGTAACGCCGTCGGCTGGGCAGGCTGTAACGCTCCAGTCGATCGATCACGCCTCGCCCTTCCACGTACTTGAGCGAAATGCTCAGGAAGCGCTTGGCGCCGTCTTCCTCGACGCTGTACTCGCGGATATAACCCTCCTTCTGGAGGACTTCCGCGATGGCAATCTTGCCTTTTGATGCCGGCATGCTCACAACGCGCTTGTTCACCGCTTGCGCGTTCTTGATGCGTGCCAGCATATCGGCAATGGGGTCACTCATGCTCATTGCACTCTCTCCTTACCAGCTGGCCTTGCGCAGACCGGGAATATCGCCGCGCATGGCCGCTTCCCGCAGCTTGTTGCGGCTGAGACCAAATTTGCGGTAGTAGCCGCGGGGCCGCCCCGACTGACGGCAGCGATTGCGCCGACGTACCGGCGAGGAGTCGCGCGGCAGCTTGTTGAGCCTGTGCATCGCTTCCTGCTTTTCGTCGAAATCGACTTCCGGGTCGGCAATAATGCGCTTGAGCTCGGCACGCTTTTTCGCATACTGCTGCGCAAGCCTTGCCCGCCGCACGTCGCGCTGAACCATTGATACCTTCGCCATACCTGCTACTCCTTACCTGGCCCGGAACGGGAAGCCGAACGCTTCCAGCAGAGCCAGTCCTTCTTCATCGGACTGCGCGGACGTGGTTATAGCCACATCCATACCGCGCAATGTATCTACCTGGTCGTAATTGATCTCGGGGAAGATGATCTGCTCCTTGATTCCGAGATTGTAGTTGCCGCGACCATCGAACGACTTGCGCGGCACCCCGCGGAAATCGCGCACGCGCGGCAGCGCGACGTTGATCAGTCGATCGAGAAATTCGTACATGTGCTCTCGCCGCAGAGTCACCATGCAACCGATCGGGTAATCATCACGAATCTTGAAGCTGGCAACCGACTTGCGGGCACGGGTGATCACCGGCCGCTGACCGACGATCTTGGCCATGTCAGCCATCGCATTCTCGATGACCTTCTTGTCTCCCACCGCTTCGCCAACGCCCATATTGACCGTTATCTTGGTGACTTGCGGCGCCTGCATCGGGTTGGAATAGCCAAACTTCTCGGTCAGCTTTCCGACAACCTCTTGTCTGTAAAAATCTCTTAGCCTTGCCATTGTCAATTCCAGAAAGTTTTCATTTTCGAGCCGCCTGCCGGCTGGCCTCATCGCCTTCAGATATCAACCACTTCACCGGTCGAACGATAGAAGCGCACCTTGCGGCCATCTTCCAGAGACTTGAAGCCCACCCGATCGCCCTTGCCGGTCGCCGGATTGAACACCATCACGTTGGAGGCGTGGATGGGCGCCTCGCGCTCGATGATTCCGCCAGGCTTCTGTTCCTGCGGGTCCGGTTTCTGGTGGCGCTTGACCATATTCACGTTCTCCACCAGAAAACGCCGATCCTTCAGCACTCTGAGCACGTGACCGCGCTGACCCTTGCTGCGGCCGGCAATCACGATGACTTCGTCGCCCTTGCGAATACGTTCCATCTTGAACTCCTTACAACACTTCCGGCGCGAGCGACACGATCTTCATGAACTGACCGGTGCGCAATTCGCGTGTTACCGGCCCGAAGATACGGGTTCCAATCGGCTCGAGCTTGCTATTGAGCAGCACCGCCGCATTACCGTCGAAGCGGATCAGCGAGCCATCACGGCGACGCACGCCCTTGGCGGTTCGCACCACGACGGCGTTGTAGACTTCGCCCTTCTTCACCTTGCCGCGCGGGATGGCCTCCTTGATGGTGACCTTGATGACATCGCCAATATTCGCGTAACGACGCTTGGAGCCACCCAGCACCTTGATGCACTGAAGCTCTCGCGCTCCGCTGTTGTCGGCTACCGAAAGCCTGGATTGCATCTGAATCATGTCTATCGCTCCGCTTACTGGGCCCGTTCAACCACTTTGATCACTTGCCAGGCCTTCGACTTCGAAATCGGCCGGGTCTGCTCAATGCGCACGGTATCGCCTTCATTGCAGCTATTGTCGGCATCGTGGGCATGGACCTTGCTGGAACGGCGAACGTATTTGCCGTACAGCGGGTGCTTGACCAAGCGCTCCAGACGAACCGTCACGGTCTTGTCCATCTTGTTGCTGACAACGCGCCCGACGACGCTGCGCTGTTTGCGATCTTCGCTAGTCATGCCTTGTTTCCATCCTGCTTCTGGTTAAGCACAGTCTTGACCCGTGCGATCTGCTTGCGAACACGGCGCATGTCATGGGGCGTGCCCAGCTGGCCGGTGCCATGCTGCATGCGCAGGGAGAACTGCTCCTTGCGCAGGTCCAGCAGCAGCCCGTTGAGTTCGCTGGAACTCTTGTCTCGAAGTTCACTCGCTTTCATTACAGCGTCCTCGCTACAAACGTGGTGCGAACGCTCAGCTTGGCGGCCGCAAGCCGGAATGCCTCGCGCGCAACGTCCTCACTGACGCCCTGAATCTCATAGATCATGCGTCCGGGCTGAATCGGAGCAACCCAGTATTCCACGTTACCCTTGCCCTTGCCCATCCGGACCTCGACCGGCTTGTTGGACACCGGCTTGTCGGGAAAGACCCGAATCCACAGCTTGCCGCCACGCTTGACGTGTCGAGTCACCGCCCGTCGGGCCGATTCGATCTGACGTGCCGTGATGAAACCACGCGTGGTTGCCTGCAGGCCGTACTCGCCGAAGCTGACGCGGTTACCCACGTTCGCCAGCCCGCGGTTACGCCCTTTCTGCTGCTTTCTGAACTTGGTACGTTTCGGCTGCAGCATCGTTTAGCTCTCCTTGCGCGCGCCGCCCTTGGACGGTGCCTTTTCCGAACTCTTCTCGGCATACAGGTCGAAAACCTCGCCCTTGTATACCCAGACCTTGATACCGATGATGCCGTAGGTTGTTGCCGCCTCGGCAGTGGCGTAATCGATATCAGCGCGCAGCGTATGCAGCGGCACGCGACCTTCGCGATACCACTCGCTGCGGGCGATATCGGCGCCGTTGAGCCGGCCACCCACCTGCACCTTGAAACCCTGGGCGCCCAGGCGCATGGCATTGCCAACCGCCCGCTTCATGGCGCGCCGGAACATGACTCGGCGCTCAAGCTGTTGAGCAATGCTTTCGGCCACCAGGCGCGCGTCCAGCTCCGGCTTGCGAATCTCGTTCACGCGGATGTGCGTGGGAACGCCCATGATCCGACTCACCTGGCGCCGCAGACGCTCGATATCCTCACCTTTCTTGCCAATCACGATACCCGGACGTGCGGTATGCACCGTGATCTCGGCGGACTTGGCGGGACGCTCGATCTCGATACGGCTGACCGCGGCGTGCGACAGGTTCTTCTGCAAGTACTTGCGCGCCTCGAGATCGGTATTCAGCTGGTCGGCAAAGTCGCCTGACTCCGCATACCACTTGGCGGCCCAGTCTTTGGCAATACCGAGACGAAATCCGGTTGGATGTACCTTGTTACCCATGATTAGCCCTCTGTCACGACAATGGTGATGTGACTGGTGCGCTTGAGAATTCGCGTAAAGCGGCCCTTGGCGCGCGGCATGCCGCGCTTCAACACCGGCCCCTCGTCGACGAAGATGGTCTGCACCTTCAGCTCGTCGATATCGGCCCCGCTGTTGTGCTCGGCGTTGGCGATCGCAGACATCAGAACTTTCCGAACGATCTGCGCAGCCTTCTTGTTGCTGAACATCAGCACTTCTTCTGCCCGCTCGACAGGCAAACCGCGCACCTGGTCAGCGACCAGACGGGCTTTTTGCGGCGAGATACGCGCGCCTCTGAGCTTTGCTGTAGCTTCCATCACCGTCTCGAACCCTTGTTACTTGGATCTGCGGTCACCGCTGTGACCCTTGAATGTCCTGGTCGGCGCAAATTCGCCGAGTTTGTGACCCACCATGTTCTCGTTGATCAGGATCGGCATGTGCTGCCGACCGTTGTGCACGGCAATGGTCAGACCGACCATTTCGGGCATGATCATCGAGCGACGCGACCAGGTCTTGATCGGACGCCGGTTGTTGGTTTCGACAGCCGCTTCCACCTTGGCTTGCAGGTGGTGGTCAATGAACGGCCCTTTCTTGATCGAACGTGGCATAGCGATTTCCTGTTACTTGCGCTTGCGCGGACGCGTGATGTACATGTCTGTGCGCTTGTTTGTACGGGTGCGCTTACCCTTGGTCTTGATGCCCCACGGCGTGACCGGATGGCGACCGCCGGACGAGCGGCCTTCACCACCGCCATGCGGATGGTCGACCGGGTTCATTGCCACACCACGCACGGTGGGACGAACGCCGCGCCAGCGATTGGCACCCGCCTTGCCCAGCTTTTGCAAACTGTGCTCGACGTTGGCCACCTGACCAATGGTTGCCCGGCAGCGGGCGTGAACCTTGCGGACCTCGCCGGAGCGCAGCATCAGCGTTGCATACTGACCCTCGCGCGCCACCAGCTGTACCGCCGCGCCGGCACTGCGCGCCAGCTGCGCGCCCTTTCCCGGGCGAAGCTCTACGGCATGCACCTGCGTTCCCATCGGAATAGAGCGCAGCTCCATGGCATTGCCCGGCTTGATCGGAGCCTCGTTCCCGCTGAGGATCTCCTGCCCTGCACGCACGTGGCGGGGCGCCAGGATGTAGCGACGTTCGCCATCGATGTACTTGACCAGGGCAATATGCGCGCTCCGGTTCGGATCGTATTCGATCCGTTCGACCGTGCCGCGAATGCCGTCCTTGTCGCGCCGGAAGTCAATGCGGCGATAGTGGTGCTTGTGACCACCGCCGCGGCGCTTTGTCGTTGTCCGGCCGGCATTGTTGCGCCCACCGGTGTTGTGCTGAGACTCCAGCAGCGGCGCATGCGGCGCACCCTTCCACAGATGCAGATGGCGCAGCTGCGCGCGGCCTCTACGGCCCGGAGATGTCGGCTTTGCTTTGAGGATTGACATGGTTCTGTTCCCGGCTCGCTATATATTCAGTCGGCCAACACATCGTCGATGGTCTGGCCGCTCTTGATTCGCACGTAGGCCTTCTTCCAGTCCTTCTGGCGCCCCGGCACCAGGCGAAAGCTCTTCTGCTTGCCCTTCATGTTCAGGACCTGCACTTGCTCGACATCCACCTCGAACAGGCTTTCCACCGCGCGCTTGATATCACTTTTGCTGGCGTCACGGCGAACCTCGAAAACGTACTGATTGCTGTCCGCCTGGAGGCGCGCGGTCTTTTCCGACACGTGCGGCCTGCGGACAATCTGGTACATGTGCTCATTCTTCATGCCAGCCACTCCTCGATCTTGTTGACGGCCGCACGCGTCATGACGACCTTGTCGGCACCCACCAGGCTGACCGGATCAAGCGCTCCGACGGCCAGGGCCCGGAGCCCGGAGACATTGCGACTGGCGAGCTCGAGATTGCGCCCGAGTTCGACGTCGACCAGCACGCCGCGGCTCACGCCCAGATCAGCCAGCAACGCCATGAGCGCGCTGGTCTTGGGCTGCTCCAGCTCGAACTGCTCGACCACCAGCAGGCGCTCCTGCCGCACCAGCTCGGACAGAATCGCTCGAATCCCGGCGCGATACTGCTTGCGATTGACTTTTTGGCTGAAGTCCCGGGGCTGTGCCGCGAAGGTGACGCCGCCGCTGCGCCACAGCGGGCTGCGAATACTGCCCGCACGCGCATTGCCAGTGCCCTTCTGGCGCCAGGGCTTGCGCCCGCCGCCGGACACCGCCGCGCGGTTCTTCTGCGCCTTGGTGCCGGCCCGGCCACCGGCCAGATAGGCAGTGACGACCTGATGCACCAGGCTTTCCGAAAATTCACGACCGAAGACCTGATCGGACACCTTGATCGTGCTGCCGCCGCTAATTGCCAGTTCCATCACTTTCTCCTTCAGGCCTTGATCGACGGACGAATCATGACGTGACCGCCGGTCGCGCCCGGAACAGCGCCATGAATCAGAATGAGATTGCGCTCGGCATCGACGCGAACGACCTGCAGGTTCAGAGTCGTCTGACGGGCGTCACCCATGTGACCAGCCATCTTCTTGCCCTTGAACACGCGACCGGGCGTCTGGCACTGCCCGATGGAGCCGGGCGCGCGGTGAGCCAGCGAGTTACCGTGCGTTGCGTCCTGGGTGCGGAAGTTGTGCCGCTTGACCACACCGGCAAAACCCTTGCCCTTGGTGGTTCCGGTAACGTCAACTTTCTGGCCCGCCTCGAATCGCTCGACCGTCAGCTCGGCGCCGATCTCGAGACCGTCTTCAACGCTGTCCGCGTCCAGACGAAACTCCCACAGACCTTCGCCAGCCTCGACACCCGCCTTTGCGTAGTGCCCGGCCAGAGGGCGGGAAACCAAAGACGTACGCTTGCCGCCGCAAGTAACCTGAATGGCCGAATAGCCGTCCGATTCCTGTTGACGAATCTGCGTGATCCGGTTGGGGCTGACCTCGAGCACCGTCACCGGAATGGAGTTGCCCTCCTCGGTGAAAATGCGGGTCATGCCGCGCTTGCGTCCTACCAGTCCGATAGCCATTGCTCTACTCGCCTCAATACAGCTTGATCTGAACGTCAACGCCCGCAGCCAGGTCCAGCTTCATCAGGGCATCAACCGTCTTGTCATTGGGATCCACGATATCCAGCAGCCGCTTGTGAGTGCGGATCTCGTACTGATCCCGTGCGTCCTTGTTGACGTGCGGCGAGATCAGCACGGTATAGCGCTCCTTGCGCGTGGGCAGCGGAATCGGCCCACGAACCTGCGCACCGGTGCGCTTGGCGGTATCCACGATTTCCTGGGTCGAGCGATCAATCAAGCGATGATCGAAACCCTTCAAACGAATACGGATTTTCTGTTCGGCCATTGCCGTACGCCTTCAGTCTGTAAAAGATCAAATCTCTATGCCGGCCTTTCGGCAAGCACGCTCGCGATCCCGAGGATCGCCGGCCCCACGGGGCTGGTCATGCCAGTCAATGAGCGCCGCCGCGCCGGAACATCCAGCGCAGGCTCTCAGGGACCGGTTTATTCGATGATTTTCGACACCACGCCGGCACCCACGGTACGGCCGCCTTCGCGAATGGCGAAGCGCAGACCCTCTTCCATGGCGATCGGCGCGATCAGCTTGACGGTCATCTGCACGTTGTCGCCGGGCATCACCATCTCGGTG
>NZ_JBJNIO010000156.1:0-279 GCF_056324145.1 Wenzhouxiangella sp. YN1 | reverse complement strand
AAGTGGGTTAAGCATACACATGCGGATTGATGCGTCCGAAGTCGAGCTTCCCCGCCAGCAGGAAGATCACCGTCCGGGCGGTACTCAGTCGCGTGTAGCCTCGGGCTTTTCGTTTCGCAGCTTGGAAGAGTCCGTTGATCCCCTGTGTGTCAACATCCCTCCCAACAGTACCTGATCGGTTTTATCTGTAACATTCAGGGCGCTTACGGAGCGAAGAGATGTCTGATTCCAACGAAGTTGTCACCGACCCGCGCCTTGAGAAGCGTACCCGACGCCGGT